>DASXLG010000242.1 GCA_036496425.1 Terriglobia bacterium
TTCGCGGCCGGCCCTCCCCCTGTGTCAGGTGGAGAGTGGCCGCGAAGCGCCGGCAGGGGGTCGCTCACACACTCTGTTGAAACCCGTATGAGCCGTTTCCTCAGCCGGCGGAAATTCATTACAACGGCAGCCGCTGCATCGGTGGCGGCCTCGGCGGGAGGTGCGGCAGTGTGGCTGGCGAAACGCTACGGCCTGGTGCCTCCCGACCATGGAGGACTCTTCGGCGCCGAAGAAACTCTGACATACGCTGCGCACCGCGTCATGCTTTACCGGCAGCCGCTGGCGAGGGAGTTCAGCCGGAGCGAAATTTCAAAGAATTTCCCTGCCATCAACACACTGCTGCCCGAAAGCGATGCCTACCAGAAGGACATCCCCGGCGGCTTTCAGCAGTGGCGGCTCACTGTAGACGGGCTCGTGACGCGGCCTCACGACTTCTCGCTTGCGGAGCTGAAACGATTCCCTTCGCGTACGCAGATCACGGAGCACGTCTGCGAGCAAGGCTGGTCGGCGATCGCGGAATGGACAGGTGTTCCTCTCTCACTCGTGCTGAGCTCAGTCGGACTGCTGCCGCAGGCGAAATACGTTTTCCTGACCAGCATCGACGGATGGTGGGACAGCCTCGACATGGCCGACGCCTGGCATCCACAAACCTTACTCGCCTATGGAATGAACGGCGGCAATCTGCCTGTTCCGCACGGCGCTCCCGTTCGCCTGCGTGTGGAACGCCAGCTTGGATACAAAAACCTTAAATATGTGTCCGGCATCACGGTGACAGATTCAGCGCAAGACTGGGGAGAAGGTCAGGGCGCTCAGGGGGCTGAGCACGGCTATTCGTGGTACGCCGGAATTTGAAGCGTTTGGCGAGGCCCGTTCAGCAGCACATTCAGATCGCGAAGAAGGCCGTTCTCGATGGCATATATCCAGCCGTGAATAGTGACCCGTTGATTGCGCGCCCAGGCATGACGGAGAACGCGGGTTTGCGCGACGTTCAATACCTGTTCGATGACATTCAACTCGCATAGCCGCTTGAACCGGCCGGATTCGGGCAAGGCATTCAACTCGTCCAGGTACTTCTCGCGAACCCTGCAGACGTTCTCGATCCAGAGGTCGGCTAAACCGAAGCTGCGGTCTTCCAGGGCGGCCTGAACTCCGCCGCATCCATAGTGGCCGCACACGATGATATGCCTCACGTGGAGCACATCGACGGCATATTGGATCACCGACAGACAATTGGCGTCATCAGGCGCTACGACGTTCGAGATATTTCGATGCACGAACAACTCGCCGGGCCGCAATCCGACAATCTCGTTGGCCGGCACGCGGCTGTCCGCGCAACCGATCCACAGGTATTCCGGCGTCTGCTGGCGCGCCAGATTCTCGAAAAACCCGGGAAGCTTCGCATTCATTTCCGCAACCCATTGACGGTTGTTTTCGAACAGCTGACCCAATTCCTGCATGGGAGGATGTTATCAAAAACGGGGTATAGAAAGACTTATTGGAAATTCGAGATTGGAGGTTTTTTCATTTCTTCATATGTAGAAATGAAAAAACCTTCAATCTCGAATTTCCACCAGGTTCCTACTATTGTGGCTTCGCCCGGCCGACGTATGCACCGCGAGCAATGATCTTTCCTTCCATCGCTTTCTCGACGTCAGCACGTGTCGCGCCTGCCGGCACGTCCAGCGTCGAATTCAAAGCATAAACCTGGAAGATATAGTGGTGATACGGATGCCCTGCCGGCGGCGCCGGTCCCATGTACTGAGGGCCACGCAGGCTGTATTGATTTGCGCCGGCGGGAACCGGGCCGCCTTCCGGAATCGAGGTCGTCGAAGCCGGGATGTTCCAGACCACCCAGTGGGAGATGTCGTTGGTGAGGCTGCCCGCCGGAATTGCGGCATCGACATCGTGCATGATCAGGACAAAGCTCATGGTACCTGCCGGGGCGCCGGTCCAGCTGAGCTGCGGCGAGACACCTTGCTGGCCGGTATATTTCGCGGGAATTTCACTGCCGTCCGAAAAAGAGGTGGACGATACAGCGAGTGTCACGATGCCGCCGCCCCCACCGCCGCCGCGCCCACCACGGCCACTCCCTTGCCCGCGGCCGCTGCCCTGCCCTCCTGCACGACCCTGCGCGAGGGAAGGTGTCGCAGCCAACGCCAGGACGCCTATCATCAGCGCCAACGTGCGTGCGAAAGTTTTTAGCATTCTATAGTCTCCTCATTGGTTTAATTTTCAATCGGCCTCTGCCGGAGAGGCCGTTGAGTATAATAGCCCGACACTGCGCTTTTGGAGGAAACAGACCAAGATGGCGAGAATTGATGCTTTTTTTGATTTGATGGATAAGGAGGGCGCATCGGATCTGCATCTGGCGACCGGATCGCAGCCGATTCTGCGCGTGCGCGGCGAAATGGAGCGCATCAAGTTTCCACCTTTCGAGAACGACGATTTGAAAGGGATGTTGTACGAAATCGCGCCCGAATTCAAAGTCAAACAGTTTGAGGAAACCGGAGACGTCGATTTCGGCTACGAAATTCCCGGAAAGGCAAGATACCGGGCCAACTTTTTCAATCAGAAATACGGCGTCGCGGCGGTGTTCCGGCAGATTCCTTCGAAGGTTCTGACCGCGGAGCAACTCGGGCTGCCGCCGATCATGAAGAAATTCGCGGGCTTGAATAAAGGACTCGTTCTGGTGACGGGCCCGACCGGAAGCGGAAAATCCACCACGCTGGCGGCGATCGTCGATCATGCGAACAAGACCCGCAAGGATCACATCATCACGGTCGAAGACCCGATCGAGTTTGTGCACGAAAGCCATAGCTGCCTGGTGAACCACCGCGAAGTCGGCATGCATACGAAATCGTTCGCGGCCGCGCTGCGCGGAGCATTGCGCGAGGATCCCGACATCATTCTGGTCGGCGAAATGCGCGACCTCGAAACCATTCAGCTGGCGATCGAAGCCGCCGCAACGGGCCACCTGGTCTTCGGCACACTGCACACCCAGAGCGCCGCGAAAACCATCGACCGCGTCATCGACGTATTTCCCGCCGGACAACAGAACCAGATCCGGAATACGCTGTCCGAAGCCTTGAAGGGCGTCGTGGCGCAGAACCTGTTCAAACGATCCGACGTCAAGGGCCGCGTAGCGGCTCTCGAAATCCTGGTCGTGACCCCGGCTATTGCCAACCTCATTCGTGAGGCTAAAACGTTCCAGATACCCGGTATGCTGCAGGTCGGCAAGAAACACGGCATGCAGACCCTCGACGACGCCATCATGGACTTCCTCAACAAGAAAATGATCAGCGCCGAGGATGCATATTCCCGGTGCATCGATAAAAACAAGTTCCGGCCGCTGCTGAAAAACCCGCCGGAGGAGTGGGAGTAGGGCTTCATGACGAAAGCAGAACTGGATTACATCCTCGGAACCATGCTGGATTCGCACAAGAATGTGTCGGATCTCAACATTACCGCAGACAAGCCGCTGCAGGTGGAATCGTCCGGCGAACTGGTCGGCGTCACGATCGAACCGCCGATCGACAAACTGACGCCGTTCCAGACCGAAACGATCGCGCTGAATATCATCAACCGTAATCGCCGCCTTACCGAGGATCTGATCAAAAGCGGGTCGTGCGATTGTTCGCACTCGCTTGGACAGAAAGCTCGATTCCGCGTGAACATTTTCACCCAGCGCGGGCACTACACCATCATTCTCCGGAAGTTGTCGACCGAGATACCAAGCGTCGATCAGCTCAACCTGCCGCCGATCTTCCATACGATTTCAAAGGAAAAAACCGGACTGGTGCTGGTGACCGGCGCGACCGGAAGTGGAAAGTCGACGACGCTTGCCGCATTGCTCAATGAACTGAACGAAACCAAGTCGATCCACATCGTAACGCTCGAAGATCCCGTCGAATTCGTGCACCCGCAGAAAAGGGCGACCTTCAACCAGCGTGAAATGGGAAACGACTTCAGCTCTTTCGCCTCGGGACTCCGCGCCGCCCTGCGCCAGGCGCCGAAAGTTATTCTGGTCGGCGAAATGCGCGATCGCGAGACGGTCGAAATCGGCATGTCTGCCGCCGAAACCGGCCATCTGGTCATGAGTACGCTGCACACGATCAATGCCGGGCAAACCATCAACCGCATCGTCGGCATGTTCGATCAGGCGGAAGAAGCACAGATCCGGATCCGGCTCGCCGAAACCGTCCGCTGGATCGTATCCCAGCGCCTGCTGCCGAAAATCGGCGGCGGCCGCGTCGCGGCCCTCGAAATCATGGGCAACAACCTTCGCGTCAAAGACGCGATCGAACACGGCGAGTCCGAAGGGAAAACGTTCTACGAAATCATCGAGGCTGCGGGTTCCTTCGGCTGGAAAACGTTCGATATGGCGATCATGGAGCTTTATGAACAGAACCTGATCACCGAGGACACCGCCCTTCTCTACTGCACCAACAAAGGCGTGATGTCGCGGGGTCTCGACAGAATCAAAAAGAGCAGAGGCGAGAGCACAACCAATCTCAGCGGCCTTTCTCTCGACATGGAGTACGGGAAAAAGAAATGAGCGCACAGGAAAAGATGGACTTCTTCGAACTGGGCGACAAAACATCGCTCATCTGTGCGGACCCGAATACCACCGAAGTGGTCAAAGCGACGCTCCGCGAACTCGGCTTCAAATTCCACACCGCCGAAACTCTGGAGCTCGCCGTCGAACGCATGCGATACACGAATTATGACTGCATCGTGGTTCAGGAGAATTTCGCAGGCACCTCTCTCCGGTCCAATGCGGTCTTGAATTACCTCGCTCCGCTGCCGATGGTTCATCGCCGGCATTCTTTCGTCTGCCTGGTCGGCCCGTCGTTCAAAACCCTCGACGCGATGCAGGCATTCGGGCAAAGCGTTCACCTCGTATTGAACCCCGCGGACCTGCCGAATATGGGACCGATTCTCAAAAAGGGATTGGCCGAGTTCGAATTGCTCTACCGCGCGTATAAGGACACGCTTGCGGCGAGGGGAGAAAAGTAGGGCCGGTCTTATCTCTGCTGGTAGTGGACTTTGTGGTCGAAGTGCTTCGTGTAAACCTGCCGCTGGATTACCGGGATATCGATATCGACATCGTAACCCACGGTTACGTTAAGGGATTCCCCGCCGCCCAGGACCGCAATTTCCTCTCCCTGTACCGGAAGCCCGAGTTCCTCCGCCTTGACGAGCAGCAGTGTCCGGATTTCTTTTGGCGGCCTGTGGTCAATGCCGGCGAGCTGAACGACGTAATGAAGATAGTCGTCGAATTGCCGGTCATTGCTGGTAACTCGAATGTAGTCATACGACAGGTAAAAATAGAAGAAGGCAACCAGGACCCACAGCAACAAGACGAAGCGCTTCGCATTAGCGCTGGCGCCGGCCATCTACTCGACCTTTTGTCCTTCCATGGAACGGATAAAGGTCAGCACTTCCTCTTTTTGCGACTTCGAGAGGCCGTGAAGATGTTCGACGATCTCATTAACCAGACGATCTTCTTTCGACCGTCCCACGGGATGGCCGTTGCGCTTGCCGTTTCCATTTAACTTCATCAAGCGCTGAAACTGTTCGTCGATTCCGTCGAGAAAGTCGTTGTCCATACGTTGCCGGAACCTAGGTTTTCAACCTGTAGTCGTCTTTCGGGCACACCCAATACATTCCACCGGGCATTCCTGCCGACTTGATAACGCGGGTGGCGACCATCGGCGTCGTGCATTGCGGGCACGGCTTGCCGGTCTGAATAGAATCCTTGTCCTTTCCGAGACTGGCCCTTGCTGTTTTACTGAGTTTTGCACCAGATGCCATTGAAACTAAACCTCCTACTTCACAAGGCAAAGATAACGCGCTTTAAAACCGCGCTCCGAAATAGTACCGGAATTACCAGCCGATGGCGAGGCCGTCCTTACGCGGGTCGGAACCACCCATAAGGACGCCGGTTTGAGAATCGATCGCGATCCCCTGATAGCCGCCCCATGCGTCCAGCGCACCGGCAATATGGTGGCCTTTCTTAACGAGTTCCGAACGTAGCGACTCTGTAAAGGCCGACTCCAGGAGAACTTCCTCTCCGGAATGCCGGAAGCGAGGAGCCTCGCCGGCCTGCTGAACATCCATTCCGAAGTTGATCCGGTTGATCAGCGCCTGAACATGGCCTTGCGGTTGATTATCGCCGCCCATCACCCCGAAAGACCAGACCGGTTTGCCGCCCTGGAGCACCATCCCCGGTATCAAGGTATGGAAAGGCCGTTTGCGAGGTGCAATGACATTCGGGTGTGCCGGATTCAGCTCGAACAGGGCGCCACGATTCTGCAGCACGATTCCGGTGTCACCCGCCACCAATCCGGAACCGAAACCCTCATACAGGCTATTGATGAAGGAAACCGCATTGCGCTCCCTGTCGACGACAGTCAGATAAACCGTATCTCCATTCTCGCGCAATCCGGGTCTCGGCGACGGCATGGCGTGCGTCTGCGAGATGAGTCTCCGGCGCTCTGCGGCGTACTCCTTCGAGATCAACCTCACTTCAGGGACATTCACTTTGCCGGGATCGGCAATATAGGCATCACGGTCGGCAAAAGCCAGTTTCTTCGCCTCGATCATCAGGTGAAGATGCGCGGCCGAATTGTGGCCGAAGGCTTTGAGGTCGTAGGCCTCGAGAATATTCAGCATTTCGAGTACGGTGATGCCTTGGGTCTGTGCCCCGAGCTCATGGACGTCATAGCCGCGGTAATTCGTGGAGACCGGTTCGATCCACTGGGCATCGAAATCGCTGAAGTCAGACAACGTCAACATGCCGTCGCTCTTGTCCGAAAACTGCACGATCTTTTTCGCAATCTCGCCCTTGTAGAAAGCATCGCGGCCGCCTTCCGCAAGCATTCTCAGAGTCCGGGCCAACTCGGGCATCTTGAAAATTTCGCCCTGACGCGGAGACCGGCCGTCGAGCAGGGCATGCCGGGCGGCGTCGGGCGTCTCACGGAGCCGCTCCTGAGCACGATGCCACTGGACCGAAATGATATCGGACACCGGAAATCCCTTTTCCGAGTACTCGATCGCCGGCATCAGGAGGCGGGACATCGGCAGCTTTCCATACCGCTCGTGCAGTTTGTACCAGCCGGCGACAGCTCCCGGAACGGTCACAGAATGAATGCCGAACAGCGGAATATGCGTCAAATTTCGCTTCCTGAAAAAGTCGACGGAAGCCTTGCTGCCGGCCCAGCCGCTTCCATTCAGGCCGACAGGCTTTTCCTCGCTCTGCATGTAAACCAGCGCAAACATATCGCCGCCGATTCCGGTCGAGTTGGGCTCAACAACATTCAGGACGGCGGCCGCTGTGATCGAGGCATCGACTGCATTACCGCCATCCTGCAGAACGCGAAGCGCGGCAGCCGAGGCCAGCGGCTGGCTGGTCGCCACCATGCCGTTCAGTGCGAGGACGGGAGAGCGGGTTCCCCCGGGATTCGAGGCAGGACGGTCACCATGATTCATAGTTTTTCGAAGTCTTCGGGGGTGTCGACATCGACAAGAATACCGGGCGAATCCACTGCCAGCTCGACGATACGGCCCGGATCCCTGCGCACCACGATATTAGCCCCCTGCGACGGCGGCAAGGCAAGGATTTCTTCAAGCACTTCCGAGGCGAAAAGCACCGGGTGCCCGCGACGGCCCTTGAACACCGGAACGACGATGCGGTTGCGGCCAAAGCTGGCCACCAGTGCATCGATGGTCGAGGACTCCACGACGGGATGATCTACCAGAAAAAGAACAGCGCCGGATGAATCCCGAGAAAGCGCCCGGATTCCCGCCTGGAACGATGTCACCATCCCCTGCTCGTAATCCGGATTGAAGACCAGGTTCGGCAGGTTCAGCCGCGCCGTAATCTCATCACGATGATGGCCGACGACCACGACTGTATTTCGCAGGGACGATCCCGCAACCGCGTCGAGAATGTTTTCCAGGAAAGTGCGGCCGCGAAACCGAAGCAGCGCTTTAGGCCTGCCCATCCGCTCGGATTTTCCGGCCGCGAGAATTATTGCCGAAATCACCCGTTTTCGAGGGCCTTCACCGGAGGGCCCAGATACAGGTTTCGCAGGCTGTAATACAGCGGAATAAGAAACAGGAGGAGCAATAACAAAGCAATGAATCGTATGAACATCTTCCGCCACAATGAATCCTGCAACGGTTCGAACTCGACGACTCTCTGGTGCGCTTCGCAAAAATCCATAGACTCCCGGGCTTCGTCGAGACATTGAAATCCGGAATCGAAGATGTGGAGGCAGCGGGGCATGGTTGCTATATTAATGACTTCGACCTGATGGGATCAATGTGAAAACTCTTATCCGGCACGCGGTTGCCGCCGATTTCAACGTCCTGCTGGAAATTGACCAAGCCAGCTTCCCCGGCGGTGTCGCCTACAATGCCGAGGAACTCTCCTACTTCATGAATCGCGACGGAGCTGAAACGCTGGTTGCAGAGGAAGATGGGACTGTGGTCGCTTTTCTCATCGCCGAAATCCAGACCGGACGCCGCCGCGCCACGATCGTGACGCTGGACGTTCGTGCAACCCACCGGAGGAGCGGATATGGAACCCAGCTCCTCGAGAGGGCTGAAGACATCCTCACGGATTACGGAGTTGAAACATACGATCTACAGGTCGACGTGACAAACAGGGGCGCGATCGATTTCTACAAGAGGCACGGATTCAAAACCGTGAGGACTCTGAAGCACTACTATGCCAATGGCAATGACGCGTATCTCATGATGAAGGAACTGTAAGACTATTTTATCATTGCATCATTGGAAGGTTCTTCATTGCTTCAAGTGAAGAAATGAAGAAACTTCCAATGATGCAATTTGAATTAAGTCAGTTCAGCCTTGAACCTCTTATACGTAACACTCAACTCTTCGGGCAGTACCCTGGTTTCACCAGTAATGCTCATGAAGTTCGCATCGCCGATCCAGCGCGGCACGACGTGCAGATGAAAGTGTTCGCGGATTCCTGCGCCTGCCGCGGCGCCCAGGTTCATTCCCAGGTTGAACCCATCGGGTTTGTATAGCTTTTTCAGCACGCCGGTCATCCGCTGGGCGAGCTGCATCATCTCCGAAAGCTGTTCCGGCGCGGCCCCAGCGATGGAATCGAGATGCTCGTAGGGCGCCACCATCACGTGGCCGGAGGTATACGGAAACAGGTTGAGAATGACGAAATTATGGACGCCGCGGAAGACGATAAGCCGCCCGCCATCGTGAGTCCGGTCGGCGGTAACGCAAAACACGCACGACGGCGGTTTTACGCCGCCCGACGCCAGGTAATCATAGCGCCACGGACTCCAGATGAACTCCATCTAAGGGTTGGCCGGAGGTGGCGATCCCGCTTGAGCCTGCGGCGCGGCGGATGTTCCGTCGTTGATGAGGTCCTTCAGTTCCTTGCTGGGCTTGAAGTACGGGACCCGCTTTGCCGGCACCTCGACTTTTTCTCCCGTCTTGGGATTCCGGCCGACGCGAGCGTTGCGCTGGCGGACCCGAAAACTGCCGAACCCACGCACTTCAAGTTTATCTCCGGTCCTCAGCGCCTTGATGACACTCTCGAACAAAGTATCGACAATGACCTCTGAATCTTTTCGCGTCAGTTCCGTAACCCGGGATACTTCTTCCACCAGGTCTGCCTTGGTCATCTGCTCACCCCTCGGTTATTTCCACAAATATTGAAATTTGATCTGCGACTTCATGCTCTGACCGTTGAACGGCGAAAGCCGCGAAAGGTCTGTGGTCAACACATCCAGCAAAGTCACGCGCGGGCGGTTCGAACGAATCAGGCGGGGTTTACCTGAAATTCCGGCCAGCTTGGCCGTCAGGTCCACCGCATCCTGAAAATTACCGGTCTCGTCGATCAACTTCCGCTCCCTGGCATCGCGTCCCGTGAACACGCGGCCGTCAGCCATCGAGCGCACTTCCTGAAGGTCGAGCTTCCGGCCCTGGGACACCGCCTCCACGAATTGTACGTACATGTCGTCAATCAAGCCCTGAAAATACTTTCGCTCATTTTCGGTAATCGGCCGGGTCGGCGAGCCGGTGTCCTTGAATTCACCGGTCTTGAAGACGATATTCTTCAATTTGGCCCATTCCATGAGATCGGCATAATTGGTCCATTCTGCAATTACTCCGATGCTCCCGACAATAGTTCCCGGGTTCGCTACAATTTTGTTGGCCGCGCACGAGATGTAGTAGGCCCCGGAAGCTCCGGTCGAAGACAGGTACGCGACGACGATCTTGTCTTTCTTTTCGCGCAGCCGCCGGATCTCGGTATAAATCTCCTGGGATACGGCGACGCCGCCGCCCGGCGAATCGATATCCAGAAGGATCGCTTTGACCGAATTCGAGTCTTCGTAGCGTTTCAACTGCTCGAGGATGGGTTTGGACTGCACCAGTTCGCCGTCGATCTCCACGACCTGCACCCGGTCGGAAAACCCGAACTCGCCGCCGCCATTGTCATCGCCGCCGAACGTGAGGACGATGGCGGCCAGCGTGATGGCTAAAAGCACAAAGGCTCCCCCGCCAAGGAGGAGCCATATGAGCGTGCGATTACGCATTGCCGAAGTTTACGAATTGTCCTTCGCGTGGAACAAATCAGCAAGTGTCGCGCTGCCGTCCGCATTGTCGCGATAGGAATCGTATTCCCGCCGCACGGCATCCTCCGCCAGCGCCCTGTGACTCAATCCGATCTTGCGTTCGCCGGGGCTGAGCTTGATGATTTTGAAATCGCCTTCCTCGCCGAGCTTGAAGCGCTCTTCGACATTCTGCCGGTCGTCGTCGTCCAGTTCCGAGACGTGGCAGAGTCCTTCGATGCCCTCATCCAGCTCGACAAAAACTCCGAATGGAGCATGGCGCACGACGCGGCCGCGGACGACGTCTCCGACGACGCGAGTGGTGAAGAATTGCTCCCAGACGTCCGGCTGGAGCTGCTTGATCCCGAGCGAGAGCCGGTGGTTTTCGGTATCGATGTTGAGAATGACCGCTTCGACACGCTCGCCCTTTTTAAGGACCTCGGAGGGGTGCTTGATCCGGCGCGGAGAAATATCCGAAACATGGACCAGGCCATCGATGCCTTCCTCGACTTCGATGAAGGCGCCGAAATCCGTCAGGTTGCGGACGCGGCCGGCGATCACAGAACCGATTGCGTAGCGCTCCGGAAGCGTACTCCAGGGATCGGGCTCGGTTTGTTTCATGCCGAGTGAAATCCGGCGATTTTCCAGATCGACGTCGAGCACCAGAGCTTCGGCATCCTGCCCGACCTGAAGAACTTTCGACGGATGCTTGACGCGCTTGCTCCAGGACATTTCCGACACGTGAATCAGCCCTTCGACTCCCGGCTCCAATTCGATAAAAGCGCCGTAGTCGGTCAGATTCACCACTTTGCCGGTCACGCGCGCACCCACCGGATAAACCTGGCGCACCAGAGTCCACGGATCCGGAGTCAATTGCTTGTAGCCGAGGGATACGCGTTCTTTGTCGCGGTCGTATTTGAGGATCTTGACGGTGATTTCGTCGGCGACATGAAACATTTCGGAAGGATGATTCACGCGGCCCCAGGAAAGGTCCGTCACATGAAGCAGTCCGTCGATGCCGCCCAGGTCGATAAATACACCGTAATCGGTGATGTTCTTCACAACGCCGCGCACGTCGGCGCCTTCTTCGAGAACCTCCAGCGTCAACGCCTTCTTACGCGCCTGTTCGTTTTCCAGAACGATCTTGCGTGAAAGAACAATATTGCCACGCTTGCGGTTGAGTTTGATCACGCGGCACTCGATGTCTTTTCCCCGGAGGGAATCGAGATTCTTAACGGGCCGGACATCGATCTGCGAGCCGGGCAGAAAGGCGCGGATGCCGATGTCGACCGAAAGGCCGCCTTTGATTCTTTCGATGACACGTCCGCGAATGATGCTGTTGTCGTTGTAGGCCTTCTCGACCTCTTCCCAAACCTTGACTTTTTCGGCCTTTTCCTTTGAAAGGACGACATGGCCGTCGCCGTCATCTGTATCTTCGAGCAGAACGTCGATGAGATCTCCGACGCTGATCATGACGTGGCCGGATGGATCGGTAAATTGGGCAACCGGAATAACACCTTCGGATTTGTATCCGATATCGACCACGACATCGGTGTCCGTAATTTTCAAAACCGTGCCCTTCATGACTTCGCCTTCTGCGAACTTGCGGGCGCCATATTGATCTAGAAGCTGCTCGTAATTTTCTGCCTCCTCTCCTTTTGGAACTGCAAATTGACCGGCGCCCTTGTCCTTCTCTCGGGCTCGTTGTGCCGCGGCCAATTTTCCGGGTTCATTAACCATTGTGATCGTTTCCTCCTGGACTAAATGCGGACGTGGTACGGTAACCAATTTCGGCATCCATTGCAACGGGTAGCGGCTGGTACGTGACACGAGATGTCCCTGTGAGTCAGCGGCTTACGTGAGCGGCTGCGAACGGAAGCTCGGCAGCGCGCAGCCAGTGATAAATGGATGGGAGTACTATAGTCAATGGGTTGAGTGAAATCAAACGGGAAAAATGTATAATGAAGGGTCACTAATGGAGGTTCGATGAAAGCAAACATACATCCGAACTATGTTGAAACGGTCGTGAAGTGCGCCTGCGGCGAAACTTTCAAGACGCGTTCGACCCAGCCGGAGATCCACCTCGAAATCTGCTCGAAATGCCATCCGTTCTTTACCGGCAAGCAGAAACTGGTCGATACGGCCGGACGGGTCGAAAGATTCCAGAGAAAGTACCGAAAAACTTCCTGAAGGCGAGGCATAACGATTTGCGTTTCACTTATTTAAAACATCTCATGATCACGGCGACATCCTGGGCGCTCAGCTCCACTGAGGATGACATCCTGGTCGGTGGCCAGGCCGTCATCGAAGGCGTCATGATGCGGTCGCCCAAAGGCTATTCCGTCGCCGTGCGCCGGCAGGACGGCAGCGTCGGAGTGATGAAGAACGGCCTGTCGTCACTTGCGGAAAAGTCGAAGATTTTCAAAGCCCCGATCGTCCGGGGCATGGCCGTCCTCGGCCAGGCCCTCGTTCTGGGCATCCGCGCCCTGCGTTTCTCCGTCGAGGAAGCGATTACGGAGGAGACCGCCAAGCAGGTGGCGGCAAAGAAGCCCGCCAAGGGCGATCCCGGCCAGGTATCTTCCTGGTTGATTGCCGGCAGCCTGATACCGGCGCTTGCCGTAAACGTCGGAATCTTCATCGTCGCCCCGCTTCTCCTGACCCGGTTTCTTCAGACCCAGATCGGATTTCAGAGTTCACTGCTCTTTAACGGCATCGACGGACTGTTTCGCGTGGTGGTGTTCGTGGGGTTCCTGTTCACCGTGTCTCTAATGAAGGATATGACCCGGGTCTGGCAGTATCACGGAGCGGAACATAAAACGGTCTACAACTTCGAGGCCCGCCAGGAGCTCAAAGTCGAAAATGCCCAGAAGTTTTCGACGCTTCATCCCCGCTGCGGAACCAGCTTCCTGCTCGTGGTCGTCATCGTCAGCATCGTCGTGTTCTCCATCGGGCATTTCGACACACTCACAGCAAAGCTTCTGTCGCGAATCATTCTGCTGCCGATCGTCGCCGGCATCTCGTACGAGATCATCCGGTATTCCGCAAAACATCCGAAGAGCATCCTTCGCATCGTGACCCTCCCCGGACTCCTGCTCCAGAAGATCACGACCAAGCCGCCCGACGACGCTCAAGTGGAGATCGCGATCCGGGCACTCGAAGAAGCAATGACGGTCTAACCGCCCATGAGCACGACCGCCAACCTTCTCATTGATAAACTGCGAGCCGTCGAGGCTCGTTATGACGCGCTGACGCAGGAGCTCGCGAACCCGGAAGTCGTTTCCGACAGTAAGCGCTACCAGAAAACCGCCAAGACGCACTCGGATCTCGGCCAACTGGTTTCAAAATATCGGGAATACAAGGATCTGGACCGCGGTATCAACGACACCCGCGTGATGGTCCGGGAAGAAACCGACCCGGAACTGAAGGCCATGGCGGAAGAGGAATTGGCGGGCCTCGAGGCCCGCATGGCCAGCTGCGAAACGGAAATGAAGCTCCTGCTGCTGCCGAAGGATCCGAACGACGAGCGCAACGTGATCCTTGAAATCCGCGCCGGAACCGGCGGTGACGAAGCCGCGCTTTTCGTCGCCGATGTCTTTCGTATGTATACGCGGTATGCCGAATCTCAACGGTGGCGGGTCGAAATTCTTTCATCCAATCCCACGGGCATCGGCGGATTCAAAGAAGTCATCGCCATGATCGAAGGCAAGGGTGTCTACAGCCGCCTGAAGTACGAAAGCGGCGTGCACCGCGTTCAGCGCGTGCCGGCCACCGAGGCGAGCGGCCGTATCCACACCTCGACGATTACGGTGGCGGTTATGCCGGAAGCCGAAGAGGTCGACGTTCAGATCAATGACAAGGACATCCGCAAGGACACGTTCTGTTCGTCGGGCCCCGGCGGGCAGTCCGTCAATACGACGTATTCGGCGATCCGCCTGACCCACCTTCCGACCGGCCTGATTGTTTCGTGCCAGGACGAAAAGTCCCAGATCAAGAATTATGCGAAAGCGCTGCGCGTTCTGCGTTCCCGTCTGTATGAGATTGAAATGGAAAAACAGCAGAAGGCGCTGTCCGATGAACGCCGCTCGATGGTCGGCACCGGCGACCGCAGCGAAAAGATCCGGACCTACAATTTCAAAGAGAATCGCGTCAGCGACCATCGCATCGGCCTGACACTGCATCGGCTGGATGCCATCAAGGACGGCGATCTCGGCGAAGTTCTCGACGCCCTCACCACGCATTTCCAGACCGAGCGCCTCAAAAAAGAACTCGTGGCGTGACAATTCGGGAAACGCTCCGTTCGGCCGCCGGGCGTCTCGAATTGCATCAAGTCTCCAATGCGCGCCTGACTGCCGAGCTTCTGCTCGCGCACGCGATCTCCGTCTCCCGCGAATACCTGTATGCGTACGACGACCGCGTGCTCAACGAACAGGAGTTGCAGAAGCTGGAGGATGTCCTCTACGACCGGGTCGGTGGTGTCCCGCTGCAATACATCGTCGGGCGCCAGGAGTTCTACGGCCGGTATTTCCAGGTCAACCCCTCGGTCCT
>DASXLG010000243.1 GCA_036496425.1 Terriglobia bacterium
CTGCAACACCTCGATAGCCTTGCTGTGCTTGCCGGCTTCCACATAGCTCTGAGCCTGACGTAGTAGGTTTTTGCCCGCGCGCGACAGCGTATGGCGCAATTTGGCGACCGACACAGTGCCGGGGGCAGTAGCGGGCTCGGCGTCTGAAGGGAAACTCGCGTTCGCCAAACGCCGGTCCAGGCGCTCAAATACCGTGTGGGGTCTCTCGCCGGAAGCGTTATCGATAGTCTCCGCGAACGGATCGGCGGCAGGCCAACCGGTCTCCGCGCGGTTGTTCGCTTCATACGCGGTCTGCGCGGGAACATAGACGCTGAACATCACAAATAGCAATAATCGAGAGATTGTACCGTGCAGGGCCATCCTGATCCTCCAATCCTCACGACTCCCTGCACCTCTTGCCTGACTCGCGTGCAATCCAATCGCCACGGGCGTCGGAATAAACGCGGTTCAACCCAAGGCGAATAGAAAATCAAACGCCGCCGAGCGTGTACCTGGAACGTCTTCGTTCCGCGCAGCACACCTCTCGACGGCGTGTGGATTGGAAAAGCTAACGCGAGCGCGCTGTTACCAGCGGATGCCGAATGTCACAGGAAGGATGTCGGCATGTCTGTCGTTGCCTAGGAACATGCGATGATAGCGAGCTTCCGCGTAGAATTTGGCGTGCCATTTGGTGCCGAACGAAATTCCCATGCCGCCGTTGACGCCGGGCTTGTTGACCGAATACGACGTGAGTACCTGAGTGGCCGGGACGGCCACCGGATAGAATCCGAAGTACGGATCAAAGCCGGTGAAAAACTGCGTGGTGGGCTGCGTGAATTCCTGCCGCCGATGATACAATCCGCCGCCGCCGATGAAGTAGACATCGACGGGTCCGCGCGGGTTGGTGTGAACCACCGGATCCAGCGTCACCGACCACATACTGACATCGCCACCTGGAAACCCGAGGGCGTCCAGTTCAGCTCTGTTGATATCGAGCTGATTAAAGTTGAATTGCCCCATCAATCCGATATACGGATTGAAGTTGAATCCCAGACCGCCATCGAAATCCCAGCCCGTGTTCAACCGCCGCCCGGAGCCGCCGACTCCCTGAGTGAATCCG
The DNA here is from genome assembly GCA_036496425.1 of Terriglobia bacterium. NCBI lineage: Bacteria > Pseudomonadati > Acidobacteriota > Terriglobia > Terriglobia bacterium. Next base: position 1,100 of record DASXLG010000243.1, read on the forward strand.
CCACCTATGTTAAAGGCGACTCGAGGAGTTTCCTGCGCGCTCAATACACCGACCATCAAAAGACCCAGACCCGAAGCGAGTGTAATACTCTTCATACTGCCTCCTGACTGGTAGATCTTTCCAGCGCCGCGGAGTTTCCCGCGATGAGGAAAGAAACTGAACCCACGGCAATTTGACGATAAAATGTTTTTCTTTTCCTGGCCCCACCGCAGGGCTGTGCAGATTCTGCCCGTGACGGCAAGGCCTGCTCCGCGGTATCTGGCAATGACCCGCGGCACTCGTAAGAATTGCGGGTTGGTCCGGTGAGCAATGGACCTCTAATCGGCAAGTTGCTGCGTCTGGACGACTTGGATCTCGGCATCCGGGTTGCATGCGATGAGGTGCGTCCTGAGGGCGCTCGATAGGAGAAAAAGTATGAAACATTTTCCCTTGTTTCAAATGGGAGCGCTGGCCGCAGCTATAGTCTGCTTGGCGCCTCTTACCACCAAAGCGGATGATTACGACAAAAAAACAATCGTGACTTTCGACCAGCCGACCGAAGTTCCCGGTATCGTGCTGCAGCCCGGCAAGTACGTTATCAAGTTGCTGAATTCCGCTTCCAACCGGCACATCGCCGAAGTGATGAATGAACGCATGGATCACTTGTATGCGCTTACGTTCACCGTCGCCGCCGAGCGTGTCGGACCGTTGACCGACAAACAGAATGACCGGATCTTGTCGTTCTATGAAGGCAAAAACGGTGAACCGCGGGCCGTACGACGGTGGTTCTGGCCGGGAGATACGATCGGGCAGGAATTTCTGTATCCTAAAAACCAGGCTGACAGGATAGCGGCGAATACCGGCGAGAAAGTTCCTGAAGGCAAGCTGCCGACCGTGGCGGAAAGCGGCCAATCCCTGGCACCCGACAATGCGAACGGATTGACTCTTCAAAGCCGCGATCAGGACGATGCGACCTCGAAGAGCAAGACCTCGACGGCTTTCACCGCCAGCGCAGCCGAACCGGCGAAGCCCGAACCCGCCGCGGTCATCGCTCAGAACACGCCTCCTCCGCAAAATGCCGTTCCTCCGGCACAACCGCAGGACAAAGACGATTCGCAAAACAGTTCGGCCGTAGCCGCGTCAAATTCGAATCCCTCGGATACGACGCTGCCGCAAACCGCGAGCTATCTTCCGCTGATCGGCCTGATCGGCCTGATCTCTCTGGGCTTGGCTCTGCTGATTTCCGTTAGACGGCACCCATCGTCGTAGGGAGATATCGTAATTGTAGAAAAGGGCGCTGCTACACCTGAAAAAAGGTGTTGGGAGCGCCCTTTTTATACGCCTGCCGGCTGGCGGAATACGCGATTTCGAAAGGCCGTTCTAAACCGCGCAGTTGACAGCCACTTCCTTCCGGTCATCTTTTTCCGGACCTGTCTCCGACCCCGCCCGG
>DASXLG010000244.1 GCA_036496425.1 Terriglobia bacterium
GGCCGCATATCGCGTCGTGCGCAAGGCGCGTCCGGGGAAGTAAGGGCCAGTCCGAAAAAAATTAGCGCTTCAAGTCGGCTTGCCAGTTCAGGACGACGGTAATCGGCGCCTGTGAGTTCTGAGCAGCGGCGGACATCAGCACCAGAAATTTCTTGCCGTCGCTGGTCACATCCCAGCCGTTGTCCGGTGCAATCGAGAACAACTGCTTCAGGGTTCCCACCTGAAAAACGCCACCGGCTCCGTTGACGTCCGCCGCAAGCCTTGCTCCCAGGCTGCGGAAAATGATTTCCTTGTCTGTGGGCCACTTGGACTGGGCAGCGCCATCCTTGGAGACCTGCCATTTGCCGTCGCCGAGCGACGGCCCCGACGCGCCGGATGAGACGAACGGACGCACATACAGCTCGCTTCTCCCGGACTCGTTGGAAAGATAGGCAACCCATCGGCCGTCCGGCGAGAAGACGGCCCGCCTTCCTCAAACTCGGTGGCCAGTAGAAGCGATGGTTTGTGCTCGCCTTGAAGTGGGAGAACCCACATGTCGGGACTCGTTTTCGAAGAATTATTGACTGTGAACAGCAGGAAACGACCGTCGTGCGACACGCTTGTGGGAGTCAAGACAGAGCCTGGCTCTTTCAGCAGTTCCTGTTCCTCTCCGGCGCCGCTGGCGGCCTTCTCGTAAATCGTATCGCCGATATTGCCCGCACCCCAATAATCCGGTTTCCGTCCGGGGTCCAGACGGGGTACGAGCCGGGAGTTTGATGAAAGGTCAGCCGGGTCCGCACGGCGCGCGCAAAATCGATTAGCCAGATATCTCCTCGAACCTGTGTGGCTGCGTCACGTCCCGCGGCCCGCGTTCCGTCCGGCGATATCACAACACCGGCGTCGGTGCGGAGTTCTCCGACCGTACCCGCCGGTTTTCCCGCGCGATCCAGCCAGGTATGTTGAAGACCGCCGGCGGCCGCCGTACCGGTGCGATACGCCAGAACACCGCTGGGTGATACGGAGAAGTAGCCGGTCGATAGTTCTCCCCCGACGTGTTCGGCGATGGGCACGGGATCGCCTTTCAACTGAAGCTTCCCGTCATCGAACGGCTGCACCATCAGCGTCCCGTCGCGTATGAAGAACATGTTTCCCGCGACATACGGCGCGTTGAACGTCGTTGCCAGGATCCGTTCCTTCGATTGTTCTGCGGGTTTGGTGTCGATCGAGCCGGCATACATACCCGTCACTTCCGGCGTTCCGATGCGCATATAAGCAAAATGTTTTCCGTCCGGCACCAGGCGGTTGAGCCGGCTATCGCGCGCCTTCCAGACTTCTCCCATACCGCCCGCGCCCAACGGAGAGAGGATCTCATAGGGGCCGAGCTTATCGCCTGCTGTCAGTGACATACGGCGGCCATTGTAAAGGGGAAGCAGGCGCAACAGGCAGAAAAAACCTCAACCTAAAAGGGCACAGGGCTTACTTCGAGTGAGGGGTTGTCTTCGGTGAAGTATTTGGCAGTCCATGCGCTCGGAAGCAGGACCACCCATTGGCCGAAGGCGTCCTGCGCCCATACGGCTTTCAAGGGAAGCTGTCGATCGGGTTTATTTACAACTCCACGTTTGCCGGAAGCTTCGGAACCCTTCTCCCGGACCCACAGTACGTGGCTCCAGGGCGCTGTTTCCATGCGGCTCCTGGCGCCGTATTCCGATTCGAGCCGGTATTTCAGAACATCGAATTGCAGGGGTCCGACCGCGCCGAGGAGCGGTATATTGCCGAGCGCGTCCGGCTGATCGAAGGCCTGCACAACGCCCTCCTTGAGCAATTGCGTCAGTCCGTCGCGAAAGCGTTTGAAATGCGCAGGCGTGTCGTTGTGCAGGTACGCGAAACTCTCCGGCGCAAATCGCGGCATTTCGCTGAATGCGATGCCGGCCTCTTCGGAAAGCGTGTCGCCGATGAGGAAATCGTTGTTGCCGACGATGCCCACGATGTCGCCGGGATATGCTTCATCCACGGTTTCGCGTTCCCTGGCGAACATGCGCTGCGAGTTCGAGAGGCGCAGCTTTTTTCCTGTGCGGGTGTGGATGACCTGCATGTCGCGGCGGAAGGCCCCGGAAACCACTCGGATGAAGGCGACGTAGTCCCGGTGCTTCGGATTCATGTTTGCCTGAACCTTGAACACAAAGCCCGTGAACGCCGGATCGGCCGCCGCGACGACGCGGCTGCCGCCGTTGCGCCCGGCCGGATGCGGGGCAAGCTCGAGGAAGCGGTCGAGAAGCATCTGAACACCGAAGTTGTTCATCGCGCTGCCGAAAAAAACGGGCGTGACTTTGCCTGCCTGAACATCAGCGATGTCGAATTTCACGCCCACGCTGTCCAGCAACTCGAGGTCGTCGCGCACTCGTTCGTGAACGTCGGTCCGCAGCGTCTCACTAATGGATTCATCGTCGATTCCACGCACATGAACCGGTGCACGATATGCACCGCCACCCGGGACACGTTCGAACAGATGCACATCCCGGTTCTCGCGATCGTAGACGCCGTGGAAGTCCGGCCCGTCACCTAACGGCCAGTTCAGCGGGAATGCCGACATTCCCAAGACACGTTCCAGCTCATCGATCAACTCGAGTGGCGATCGCGCAGGGCGGTCCATCTTGTTCATGAACGTGAATATCGGAACGCCCCGGCGGCGGCAGACCTCGAAAAGCTTCAGCGTCTGCGGCTCGATGCCTTTGCCCGCATCGATGACCATGACGGCGGCATCGACGGCGGTGAGCACCCGATATGTATCCTCGGAAAAGTCCCGATGGCCCGGAGTATCGAGCAGGTTGACGACGTAGTCCTTGTATTCAAACTGAAGCACGGTGGAGGAAACGGAGATCCCCCGCTGCTTTTCCAGTTCCATCCAGTCGCTCGTCGTGGCCTTCTGCTGCTTGCGCGCTGTGACACTGCCCGCAAGGTGCACGGCACCGCCGTAAAGCAGGAACTTCTCCGTCAGCGTCGTCTTTCCTGCATCAGGATGCGAAATGATTGCAAAGGTCCGCCGGCGAGACACTTCGCGTAAAATTTCCGGTGAACGAGCCTGGCTCGTTATCTCTACCATCTTAAAATCCTCAACTGGAAATCATTAGCCAGGATGGAAACGGTGGATTTCAGGAAACTCCAATAGGCAGCCAGAAGATTCGGGCGGCGACCGGTTCAACCGAAAACGATTATACCATCGCCGGTCCGGCAAAATGTTTTTTCCTCCGACCCGTAACAAATCGTCCATCAGTTGTTTTGTGAGTGAGAGGCAAAATGGTCGAGGCAGCGGCTCTGGACGTGACCGGTAAAGATAAAGACGTATCTGACGATTTCGAGCTGTTGTTCCGGCAGCATTCCAGGTTCGTTTACCGGACAGCCTATGGAATAACCGGGAACGCTGCTGACGCCGAAGACCTGGTTCAGACCGTATTTACGAGTTTCTTTTCAGCGCTTCAAAAGAATTCGCGAGTTAAGGAAAATCCGCGAGCCTACCTTCATCGCTCGGTCGTGAACACAGCGTTGAATCTGATCAAGTCGCGAAAATCGATCCAGCACGTGGATTCAGAGACGCTGATTGATAATCTGCCCAACCCGGCAGAACCCACTGCGAATCACGAGATTCGCGAACGCTTGTTCGCGGCGCTGGATAGCATGGCGGAATCGAACGCGCCCGGCGTGGACTTGCTCATGCTGCGGTACTTCCACAACCTTAGCGATGCTGCAATCGCGAAGATGATGGGAACTTCGCGAGGAGCCATTGCGCTCCGTTTGCACCGTGCCAAAGCGCGGCTGAAGAAAATGTTGAAGGATGTGATGCGAGGCGACAAATGAAGCAAGACGATCAACGTATTAAAGAGATGTTTGAACAGTCCTTTTTCAGGGCTGATGAAGCGCAAATGGACACAGTCTGTGAACGCGTGTGGCAACGACTGAGCGTTCAGAGGAACGTTAAGGGCGGCGCGGCCGCTGCAGAGGTGCCGCATACGATTAGACAATGGCGCGTTTTCGTGGCTGTTCCAGCTATGGCGTTCGCCCTGGTGCTTCTGGTGTTTCCGGTGATTCGCACAGTTATCTGGCCGCGAAACGTATATGCGAAGGTTCTGGATGGTTCCGTGCAGCGGCTGAATGGGGGCAAGACACTGCGCACCAGCAACGGTTCCGGCGCTCTTGTTGCGCTTTCAGATAACTCCCGCATAGAGATGCGAACAGAATCCGAGCTTTCCCTGGAACCGGCGGCCGATGGCATTCGCATACGGTTGGAAAAGGGAAATGTCATCGTCGATGCAGCGGCGCAAGGAAAGGGGCACTTATATCTACAAACAAAGGATGTCACGGTGTCGGCCGGAAGTACTGTCTTTCTTGTGGGCGTCGCCGCCAATGGCTCGCACATCGCGGTTATCGACGGAGAGGCGCGCTTGGATGCTGGAAGCGTCGAACAGACATTGCGCCCGGGCCAGCGTGTTGCGACAACTCCGGGCATGCCGGCGGAAGACATCGATCAGGCAGTCGCCTGGAGTCGGAGTGCCCAGTCGCGCCTGGCAATGCTTCAGCGCAATCTGACCGGTTCAATTGCAACGGACAGCAGCGTTGCCGGTGTAGTACGCGCGCGCGATGGCCGTCCGGCTTCGAAAGTACGCGTCACGGCACTGCGCGCGGATACGATCACCACAATCCGCGCAATGCTGAGCCTCACAGAAACAGATTCGGATGGCCGTTATCGGTTGGAGAACGTTCCGCAGGGCCGCTTTTTTATCACTGCGGGGCGGCTGGACGTGCCCACCTACTATCCCGGCACTTTGGAAATTAAAGACGCTCAAATCGTAACGGTGCCGTCAGCCGGAGCACTCACCGGTATCGATTTTGTTGTTCAGGATGGCAGCACGGCGCCGCCGTCCCAACAGCCGCTTGTATTGAAGCCGGATCTGCCAGCCTCCTATCGCCGGATTCCTGTACAGATACCGGAAGAACAGAAGAAGGCATTAGCTGAATCCATTAAGAAGCAATTCGAGCAAAAGGAAAATGGCGACCAGACCGGGGAAGAAAAGCAGCCCCCAGATGCGCGACTACAGGAGATCCTTAAATCCTTAGCGCCCGGGGGTGTCATGCTCCCCGACGGGCGTGTCGTGGTTCCCCCCAACGTCAAACGGCCTGACTCCGATCCACAACAAAGGTAGACCCGGCGGTTCCGACAAACGCAATTGTCCCATCAGGAGATAAAAGTGAGAGGTCCGTATTCCCGCAGGTCCAGTTCATGCGCAGCAGTGCTTCTGGTGTTTTCGGTAATTCTTATACTCATTGCAACGAACCTGCTTGCAGCGATACCAACGCTGCAGGCCACGAGCAGCTCGACAGCAGCGACTGGTGCCGGCCACTCGATGCAGTTCGAGGTCGTCTCAATCAAGCTTCGGGCTCAGACCGGAGGCGGAGCAGTCAACTTCGGCGACGCACCGCGAAGTGCGAATCCAGCCGGCGCGATTAGCTCCGGACCATGCGGGGGTGGCTTTATCCAACTCAGCCCAAGGCGGTTTGCCGTCAATAGCATTACCGTTTACAAGCTGATTGCCCTGGTCTTTGGAATCAATTGCCGCGCTTCGGCTGAAATCGGGTTATTACAAGGTGGACCTGCCTGGCTGAGATCGGATACATACGATATTCAGGCGGTCATTCCAGATGGCACTTCCAGTTATGCAGTGCACCAACTCAATGAGGGGCGGGCTCCGGAGCTACAGACAATGCTGCAGGGAATGCTGGCCGACGACTTCAAGCTATCCACGCACAACGATGTAAAAAGTGGGCTCGTATATAACCTTGTCATTGCCAAACCGGGACATGTCAAGTTGTCGGAAGATCAGAACGATACCCCAGCCGGGGACGGACAACCCTCCGGGGCGGAGGCGAATGCTTCATCCCGCACGTTTTCTCTCAGGCTGGATCCTCTTGAAGGCAGAGCGAACATTGTGGCTAAGCGTGCTCCGCTATCTCTACTTATCGACGTGTTTCAAGGTTTGGATGGCCGGTTCGTCATCGACAAGACCGGATTTAACGGCTTAATTGATATCCCCAGTCAAAGCCTGGACCTCGGTCCCTTCACGATTGGTACCTCAGTCTGGCCCGAAATTCTGCGTCTGCTCGGGATGAAACTGGAACGGACAGAAGCTCCGATCGAGATCCTTACTATTGATCGGATTTCGAGGCCCGCCGAGATTTGAGTCTGGTGCTGCTGGGCGGCCCCCCCACGCCAGAACGGAAAATGCGCCTTGGAGGTCGTGGCAGGACGCAAGCAGCCGGGACGCAGTTTGAATTTGGGAAAAAGGGACCGCCCCCTTTTCCCCCTTTTCCCCTTTTTCCAAATTCAAACTGCGTCTCTACCACGCTAAATGCACATGCGGGTGGCCGAATCACTCCAGTCCGTGAAGCCCGCTTTACCGAGCGCGCGAACCTGGAATGCGTAGATCGCGCCGGGCGTCAGGCCGTCGAACTCCACGGCTTTCTTTGTGGAGGTCATGGTGACTTCGGTCCAGTTGCCGGGGAGCCCGTTTATCAGCGCGGCACTACGCAAAAAGTAACAGTGCGCCTCGGCAACGGAAGAGATCTCAATCAGAAGCTGACCGGTGACGCCCTGGTCGACGGAATTCACGACGGGCTGCGGCAGCGGTTGCGGCACGGATTTCGCACGTGGCGGAGCCAGCACGAAACCACTCGATGCGACGATGGCCGGATCGCCCTCGGCAATCTTCAGCACGTATGCGGAGAGTAATTCCAGGTCCTGCTCCACCACACGACGGTCCTTTTTACGTTGCGCAATGTCTTTCTTGGCCCCGTCGTTTGCCGCCGCGGCCGACACGGTCAGGTTATCCAGATCCTGCTTCAGAATCGCCAATGGAAGCGACGGCGTCGTGAACACGTTGACCTCGACGCCCATATCCGTGAAAACCGTGTAACCGCGGGACAACACGTCCGCATCCTTCGTTCTCGAAAACCTGTGAGCAATCGTCAATTTCGGAATATCCGATGTTGTAGCCATGTTCTATTTCTCCTTGAAGTTGTTTGCGAGATCGTGTCTCGCGCCCTCCTATAACGCAACCGCTGTGCCAAACCGGCAGGCTAAGGCCAATCCATATGTTTCAACGAGTTAGGTTTCATGCCAGGGAGGATCACGCCGGATACCCTGAACTGAAGGTCAGGATTCCTGACCTTCAGTTCAGGGTCAGTTCAGGGTTCGCCATTGGCCCAGCGGGAAATCCGGAGGCGATATGCGGGACGCGACCTTATTTATACGTGCATCCAAACGTTTCCCGCAGTCGGACGCGTCCGACTGGAATCCATCGCGTCCGACTGGAGTCCGGGGCGATCGACTGGAGTCCGGGGCGATCGACTGGAGTCCGGGGCGATCGACTGGAGTCCG
>DASXLG010000245.1 GCA_036496425.1 Terriglobia bacterium
TGACAATTTTCTGTGCACCGCTCCATCTTTCTTCGTTGCGGGTTTGCTCGCCTGGGTGGTTGTGCACTTTGCGGCGTCGATGCGGGCCTCGGTTCTGCTGGTCGTCACGCCCATTCTGTATTTTTGCTATTACTCCTACCAGGTTTACTTCAAGAACCTCGACAACGAGAAAAAGCATGCTGCCGAGATGGCGGACCTCTTTAATTCGACGCTGTCCACTCTGGCACTGGCTCTGGACGCAAAAGACAAAAACACCCACGGTCATATTCAGCGCGTGCAGAAATACTCGCGGGCGATCGCGGAGGCCATGAAGCTCAGCGACGAGCAAATCAAAGCCGTCGCCGCTGCGGCTCTGCTGCACGACATCGGCAAGCTGGCGATTCCCGAATACATTCTCAGCAAGCGCGGACCGCTGACTCCGGAAGAGATGCGGAAGATGCGCATGCATCCGCAGCTCGGCGCCGACCTTATTTCGAATATCAAGTTTCCGTATCCAGTGGCGGATTCCATCCTGGCGCATCACGAGCGCTTCGACGGCAGCGGCTACCCTAACGGTATCCGCGGGAACGAAATTCCGCACGGAGCGCGGATCCTCGCCGTGGCGGACGTTTTCGACGCCTACACCTCGGATCGCGTCGATTGCGAAGATACGGTGAACGATGCGATTAAAGCGTTGCGCGCGGGCGCCGGCACATTCTTCGATCCCGAAATTGTGAAGGTATGGGAATCGATTTATCGCGAAGTCGTTGCGTGGTCATCGTCAACTTCAACGGCCGCATATACCGGAATCCATCAGGCGACATCCGAGTTGAAGCTTCTGGAATCGCTCACGCATTCCATCGAGGGAATTACAGCCGTCGGGGAAATCGAGCTCGCCGTGCGCGCTCACCTGTCAAAGACGATTCCAGGCTGCACGGCATCGTTTGAGTCCGGCGAAGGAGAAGGCATTCCGGTCGTTTTTGGAAACAAGGTTGTCGCGACAATCTCTGTGGACCGCCGTGAAGTTCCGTTCAACGAAGAGGAAATGCGCTGGGTCCATGTCGTTGCGGAGAAAATCGCGCCGGTTCTCAGCAATGCGGTGGCCCTGGAAACAGCGCGCCGCGACGCAACCGTCGACAAACTGACGGGTCTGGCAAACCGCCGCGCTTTCGAAATGGTTACGGGAACACTGGGGCAGGATTTCTCGATTGTGCTGATCGACGTGAACGGATTCAAAGGCGTCAACGATAATTTTGGACACGCTGCCGGCGATGCGGCTCTCGCTCGAATCGGCGTCCATCTGCGCTCCGCATTCCCCGACGCGCAACTGACCTGCCGTTTTGGCGGCGATGAATTCCTTGTCCTGAGCCTGGTGGATCCGAAAGTCCTCCACATGCAGATTCGCAACTTCCGCCGGATGGTCGTCTGGGATCCGGCGCACGTGCGATATCGCAGATTTCTGTTCGGCGTGAGTTGCGGCCTGGCAACTGTTCCACGAGATGCGTGCGATCTTGAGCATGCGATGGAACGGGCCGACGAACGAATGTATGCAATAAAAGCCCGATACAAACAGTCGGCTTCGCACGGAGTCGCCGCAACGCATTAGGTTTATTGCTGATGGCCAATCCTGGCTTGACGTTGCTATCATATTGCACTTCATGAAGAGCGGCGACGATCTCCTGTCCTCATTTGACAGGTCCTGGAAAGAGTTCTCCGAAGCCTGGAAAAAAGCGCGGTCGAAGACCTCCGAAAAATCCATTCACGATCTCCGTGTCAAGACACGGCGATTCATTGCGGTATTGGAACTGGCGAACGCCTTGCCGGGCCAGGATGGGGTTGCCGGTCTGCAACGCCGTCTGAAGAAGGTCCTCAAACGCATGGGTCCGCTTCGAGATCTGCAGGTCCAGCTGGAAAATGTTTCTCAAATCCCGCAGGCGGCTGCTATTTCCGATTTCAAGAACCGTCTCGAACGCCGTGAGCGGCAGGAAATCAAGCGGATTCCGGACGAGTTGAAGCGCGGGACGAAACTTCGGCTGGCAAAGAATGTGAAGCATGTGCTCTCCGGGTTGGACGATGCAGGCCGGCCGGAGAATGGCCGCATCTTGCATTCGGTCGAACGTGTTATCGCGGCCCGCCGCAACGAATTCCTGAGAGCCGAGCGCCGCTTCCAGCGCGAACAGCCGGTGAACGAAGAGGCTTTGCATGACATGCGGATCGCCCTCAAAAAGATGCGCTATGTCGTGGAAGCAGCCTCACCGGTGCTTGGTCCGTCGGCAAAGCAGCGTGCCCGCCAGATGCGCATGTTTCAAAAGCTCATGGGCGACAGCCGGGACCTCGAGATGCTCCGCGCTGAGCTCGAGAAGTGGGCAAAGAAAAAAGGACGGAAAATCGCGATCGTGCCTGCGCTGGAACGCCTTGAGGAGAAGAGGCAGGGGTTGATCCGGAAGATCGTCACATCCGCGCCCAGATTCGACAAGCTATTCGGGACGGAACGCGCAAAACCGGTCGCCGAAACGACGCGAGCTGTGGACGCCCGCGTTCCCGCTTCTACGTCCTCGCGGCCTGAGAGTGGCGAACGTCCTGCCCCTCGACTAAAAAGATAACCATCTCTGGCGCTCGCGTTCCGGCATAAAGGAGGTGCTGCAAATCAGCTGAGCAACGTTTCAAATTTGTAACAACTTAGTGAAATTTGGACGAGATGAACGGCAAGACGATAGAAATGGCAATCAGAATGATGATGATCCATTCCATGACCTCCATCCGGCGGCTGACGACCTGGTCCGAGATCTTCTCATAGATGCTTTCGAGCGTTTCCAGTTTCCTGAGGATGCTGGCATCCCATTCCGTCAGGTGAAATCGTTCGGCGGTCAGCCGGTAAACGCGCGCCAGATACTGGTCGCCGAGCAGCTTCAGGGCGTTATTGACGCCCTCGAAAAGGATCGCGCTGTCGACCTGCCACTGCGAGATCTCGCGCAGGTCCGCGAGATTCGAGCGCGATGGAAACCATTTTCGGGAGCGTTTCAACAGCCTCTCGTAGGCGAGTCCAAGCGCCTCATCGAGACGCTGATCGAGAAACCGCATCTCGAGCAACTCCACGTTTGCAAACTCGAGGATTGTGAGAATGTCTTCAGGGTCTTTGTCGACCACCAGGGCGGCGTTCCAATCCACCAGGACAATGTCGTCTTTCCCGAATGAAATACGATGCGATAGCGCATCGCGCACTTCGTCTTCCGAGAGCTCACGCGCTTCCGCGCGCAGAATCTGCGCAAGCTGCTGGGCATAACCGCTGATCAGTTCGGCAATAGCGATCGCTTCGGTAAAGCCGTCGATTTGAAAAATGACGTAATCTTCGACGAATGGGGAAATGTTGGCCTTCGAAACAGCGCCCTGGATCACCTTGAGCAGATCTTCCACCCTTCGCCGCGAGTCGTGCAGAAGCAGCTCGTTTTCATACAGCCTCTCACTCAACGAAAGGAGGGCCGAACTATCGCCTGCGACGGCGACCCGGTAAATCACGCTCACCGCGCCGAAGTCGTAGACGATCAGGTCGACCTGCGGCTCGGTCGCGAATCTTTCGTCGAGACGCAGCGACTCGGCCTGCTGGCTGATGCCGAGCGGAGCAGGCCGGTAGTCGAAGTATTTCGGGGCGCGCCGCTTGTGTCTGATCGTTTCACGTTTTGCGGAAGTGAGCCTCCGTTCGGTCTCGCTCAGGTCGATCGACAGCCCGATGTCATAGGCGAAAATACTGAGACACCTTCCCCGCGAAATCGAAGCCATATGAAATCATTTCATCGGGTTGCACGGCATAGCAAGCATTTGCCCGCCTGCTTGTAACAAAAGAATCAACATTGTGTACGAAAACATTCATGAGCCGCCGCTAGAATCGAGCTTCGCTGGTCAGACTCGCGCCTATGACGAAGATATTATGATTGTAGTTCTGCTCCCCACCCACGACATGCCTGATGTCGCTGTGCATATTGCACCCCGCCAATTTCTCCTCGCACCTGGCATTGACGAAGCTGGTCTTCAGATCCGTCAGGTGATCGACCTGCCATACGATGTTTCCATGGACGGTGTCGATGCGGAACAGTCTGGTAATTCCATCCGCATTACCGCTGCCTTGGCCTAATCCCGGGAATGGGGAACCGAGGATTTTCCCTCTGGTTCCCCATTCTCATTAAAGACCCAGTTATCGGCTCTTGAAGAGGGGATTTAAGCCGCAGATTACGCGGATGACGCAGATGGGGGTGCATTCCAAGTCGTCTTCTTGCGCCCCCCATCTGCGTCATCCGCGTAATCTGCGGCTAAGCAACTTTGACGGAGCAATGATCATGGGCAGTATAGGTTAGGGCAGATAAAAACGCATCGAGGTCCACCACATATTGTCGACACCCCTGGCGTTGCCGCCGGGATTGGTCGCCCCGCCGGCGCCCGACCACAGATCGCGCTCCCAGCGGCTGTAATTGAGCCCCATCCGGAAGCGGCCCTTGGGACCATCGTAGAAGTTGTGCCAGAAGCCAGCGATGAGCTCCTGCGTGTCCTTATTGTTGCCGGCGCAAGTGCCGGTACCGGCGGGAGAAAAGCTGCCGCCAGGAACACCTTCTGTCGTACAGCCACTCATGTTGGCGCTGGGCAGGCCATAGCCCGACGTGCCGCTACTCTGAAGATTGCGGCCCACATAGTCAGCGCCGTAATTCACGTAGAGAGTCAACGGCTTAATGGGATTCACCTCGATCGTGCCCAGTGCCGACCACGTGTGCAGCAGGGCCATCGTTCCATTTGCTCTGAAGGTGGTATCCGCTATGGTCGAGTCGCCCATGCGGCCCGTGCCATCGCCGTAGAGCCCTTTCAGGCCGATGCTGAGCTTTTTTTTGGCCAACGGCACGCGGAAACCGCCGCCGATGCCACCTCCGGCCACTTTGTCGTTATACGCTCCGGCCGAGTTCGCGGGAGCATTTGGATAGACGCGGTTTCGGAAGGAGCGCTCCACGCCGAAGATTTCCCAGTGTCCCCAGCCAGGCTCGAAGGCCATTTTGACAACGAGCTCCGGGGCAAGGTTGAAGGAGTAGTTCGCGTTCAAGTTGTAGAGGCCGCCGCCCACGCCGGCGGAGCCGATGAACTGGTTCGCCGGTCCGCTGCCGCCGGGAAGAATCTGATCGTTTTCCAGCGAAAAACCGAACCAGAACTTATTGCTGACGTTCTTGGCGACACGGAAGCCGTACTGGCGGTTCCACACGAAGCCCGCCATGTACTGCGGGTCGATGGTGGCCGGCAGGATCTCGGTGGCGTTGTCCAGACCATGCGTGGTTTCCGTTGTCAGCGACCACATCTGGCCGCCGCTGATGTTCCAGCCGTTGGTGAAGGCTGCGCGCGCCCAGAGTTGCCGCTGGCGAACCACATAGCTGTTCGACTGGTTGGCGTTCGAAGTAGTGCCGGTGCCGAGCCAGTCCATCTCGTAGTATGCGGTCATTTCCACGTTGTTCAGCTTGCCGATACCCCTGAGGGCGATACGCGACTGACGGCCGGATCCGTAGAACTCGCTGGTCTGCGCCGACCCGGAGTGCTCCAGCGGAATGCCGGTGGGCGCTGTGTCGATGCCGCCGCCCGTGGCCCCCTGGCGCCAAACCGTCGCCGCTTCAATGAAGCTCCCGGCCGGGGTAATCGTGACGCCCTTGTAGTGCAACGCGTCGGGGGTCTCGACCTGCTTCCTCAGATCGTCCTGCGCGGTCTGGGGGGCCGGAGCGGCGGAAGGAACCCCGGGCTCCGTAGCGGAAGTGGCGGCGCCGGCGGCAGGCGCCGATGTTGCGTCGGTTGCGGTAGTCGCGCCAGCGGCGCCGTCCTTCATAGCCAGCTGTTGAACAGGCTGGCCGCTCTGGTTTTGCTGATCCTTAGCCGTTTTCTTCAACTGTTCGACTTGGCACTCGGCTGTCGGCGTCGTTCCCGCTTTTGAATCTTTACAATTGTCGAGGCCCGATTGGGCCGCGGCCCCAATCGGCAAGATTAGACTCAAAAAACATGGGAGCAGGTATCGTACTGCGGTACGTGTCATTCGAAGGCCTCCTATAGCTGTTTCATCGTGAAAAGCAGTGTTAAGAATTCAGTAAAAAGCGAACATGTAGGATTACGCGCAGGGAGTGACGTGATTTTCAATAAGTGGTTACAAATGTGTTACGACCGGTTTGAAATGTGTCCAGAGTGTGGTACTACGACGACGATACCACTCGCATTGCCGCCGCCCTAGCCTAATGCCAGAGATTCGGAAAACCGAGGATTTTTCCTTTGGTTCGCGGTTTTCAATACAAAACCCAGCCCTGTCGGTTGTAACAAAGAATTCATAAAGCCGTCATGGGTTGATAACGGTCGGTGTTTAGCCTACGCTCGCAGCCAGAACACGATCTGGAAATGCTTCTTACAGGATTTATTTACATCTGTAGGTTTGGAATAGGAGAGACGGTATGAGAAAGACAACTTTCGCGCAGATTGCTCTGCTCTGCATCATGGCGGCCGCAGCGGTGCTGTTCGCCGCCCCTGCTCAAACCGTGCTGATCAATGGCGCGGGAGCGACCTTCCCGGCGCCGATTTACACGAAGTGGTTTGATTCATATCACAAGATGTTTCCGGCCATGCAAATCAATTATCAGGCGGTCGGATCCGGTGGCGGAATCAAGGGGGTGACCGACGGGACGGTCGACTTCGGCGCCAGCGACGGGCCGATGTCGGATGATCAGCTCAAAGACTACCAGATGAAGCACGGCAGTCCGGTGCTCCACTTTCCGACAGTGCTCGGCGGCGTCGTCCCCACCTACAACGTCCCGGGCGTGACGCAGGATTTGAATTTCACGCCTGAAGCGCTTGCCGGAATCTTCCTTGGAAAAATCAAGAAATGGAATGATCCGGAATTGATGAAAGCCAATCCGGGAGTGAAATTACCCGCGACCGACCTTATCGTTGTCCACAGATCGGACGGCAGCGGCACAACGTACATCTGGACGGATTACCTCGCAAAGGTCAATCCGGAATGGAAAATGAAAGTCGGCGTGAACACCGCCGTCAACTGGCCTGTCGGTCTCGGCGGCAAAGGCAGCGACGGAGTCACCGGTCTGGTTAAACAGACGCCGAACTCAATAGGCTATGTCGAACTGACCTATGCCCTGACGAACAAAATGCCGTACGGCAAGGTTAAGAATCCGGCCGGCACGTTCCTGAAAGCGGATCTTGCCAGCGTCACCGCTGCAGCCGCGTCCGCGGCCAAGCAGATGCCTGCCGACTTCCGCGTTTCCATCACGAATGCCGCAGGCAAAGATGCATATCCCATCGCCAGCTTCACCTGGCTCTTGATTCCTTCCAAGATTCAGGATCCGGCCAAGAAGAAAGCGATCACCGATTTCGTTCAATGGATGCTCGGTGACGGCCAGAATATGGTCGAAGCACTCTCCTACGCGAAGCTCCCCAAAGAAGTCGTCGCCATGGAGAAGAAGGCTCTGTCGAAGGTTCAGTAAGTCCTCGTGAGCGACCCCGCCCAGCCCCGCCTGTGTCAGGGGGAGAGTTTACTGTCCCCCTGATACAGCTTTCGTTCTAGCGTAAAATACATATTTGGGTTATCAATGCCGGAAGAGAGATCCTGGGCACGGGATTGGCGAACTCCCTGGAGGGCCGACGTTTATGGAAAAAAAACCTTTAGCGGTGGTTGCATTGGCTGTCATCATTATTGTTGGAGGGGTCCTCGGCTACTTCCGATTGCGCGCTTCCATGACACCCGAGGCATCATTTGCGGCGGCGCGGAAATATTTCGCGGAAAAGAAATATCCCGAAGCTATCGTCAAACTCTTGAATGTGCTTCAAAAGCAAGGGCGAAACCGGGATGCCCGCTATCTCCTCGCTATGAGCTACCTCAACGAGGGCGATATCCGAGCGTCCGCCTCACAACTGAACACGCTTCTGGAGTCCGACCCCGATGATTTCGCCGCGAATCTGCAGTTGGGCGGCATATATTACTCGCAAGGAGCCAGGAACCCGAGTTTCTTTCGCCTGGCAACAGAACGAACCGCGCGGATCCTGTTGAAATCTCCGGACAACGTTGACGCCCTGGTCCTGGCGGGAAACGCGTTAGCCGGGATGCAGGACTATCCGGCCGCGATCAATCGTCTGGACAGGGCCGTCAAGGTTTCTCGAGAGCAGGCAGTTCCGCTGGTTAGTCTCGCGTTTGTGCAGATGCGGCAGGGTGACCTCGCCGAAGCCGGAGCGAACTTCCAGAAAGCGGTTGAACACGAACCCACAAACAAGCTCGCCCTGATTTCACTGGCCAATTTTTACGGGGCCACCGGCAAAATTCCGGAGGCCGCTGCGACCTACCAAAAGGCGCTTCAGGCTTTTCCAGCGGAGCGGGACGTGTATCTACCTGCCATTAGTTTTTACAGGCAAACCCAGCGCTTCGCGGATGTGGAAAAAACTCTGAAAAGCGCCGCGGAGAAGGCGCCGGGCGATCCGCAACCGTTGCTGGCTCTCGCTGATATCTATAATCAGAGCGACCGGCATTCCGATGCGCAGTCCTTGTTGACCGAACTCAAACAAAAATTTCCAGGCAATCTGGACGTCGCAGCCAATCTGGCGCTCAGCTCCATGCACGATCAGCCTGATGTTGCTCAAAGGGAGATAAATCAGATTCTGAAAGCGGACTCGAACAGCCCCCTCGGCAACACGCTGCTCGGGGAACTACAGTATTATACGAAAGACTACAAAGCGGCCGAACTCACGCTGGCAAAAGGCGGCGTGATAGACGGCCGGTACCCTCAGGCTCACTTCCTGCTGGGAGACATCGCGCGGAAGAAGGGAAACCTGTATGAGGCGCAGGGGCATTTTCAAAAGTCATTGGAAGCGGACGCGACCTACGTTCCCGCACACGTGGGCCTCGCGGAAATGTTTATGGCAAACGGCAGGTTACCCGACGCCCGGACCGAGGTGAACAAGGCGCTGGCACTTTCGTCCACGTATGTGCCCGCTCGTTTGCTGAACGCAACTTTGCACGTGCAGGAAAAGAAGTACGGCGAGTCGGACCAGGAATTCTCCGACCTGGCTCGTGACAATCCGCAGAATCCGGTTGTGTTTGAAAAAAGGGGTCTTTACTACCAGGTTCGCGGATCCACCGCGGAAGCGGAGAAGAGCTTCGCTCATGCTTTGGAGTTGGAGCCGAATTCCCAACCGGTCCTGCAGGATCTTGTTCAGTTTTACATTTCGGTAAAGCAGCCTCAACGAGCGATCGATAAACTCAACAGTATTCCCGATAATATGAAACAGGCATACCACTACGATTTGCTCGGCGCTGCCTATACCAATGCGGGCAAGCTGCCAGAGGCCGAGCAGGCGCTGAAAAAAGCTCTCGAAAAGGAACCCGGCCGCGTGGATACCAACTTTTACCTGGCCATGATCTATGACCGGACCGGAAAAGATGATGCTGCGTTGCAAGCGTTGGCGGCGGTATTGCGGGGGAATCCTTCGCATTCGGGCGCTTATACGTTCCAAGGGGGCATTTACGAGAAACAGAATAAGCTGGACGCCGCCAAACAGAGTTACACGGCAGCATTAAAGATCAATCCCAATGCTCCATTGGCCGCGAACAATCTTGCCTTCATTCTCCTGGAGGAGGGGCGCGATCTGGATGCCGCACTCGACTTTGCGCAGAGGGCCCGGAAGGGAGATCCGAACGACCCGAACTTTGCGGATACCCTGGGCTGGGTGCAACACACGCGCGGCAACAATACGATCGCACGCGAACAGCTTCGTTTTGCCGTCTCCAAGAATCCCGACAATCCGGTCTTCCAGTATCATCTGGCCATGGTCTATAAACAGGACTACCAGATGAAAGAAGCCGAGGCAGCCCTTCGAAAGGCCTTGAGCAACCCCAGGAACTTCAAGGAAAGATCTCTGGCAGCGGATGCGCTCAAACAGATTACGTTGAACTGAAATCAGACATTGGCATTCCCGCTGTAGGCGCGGTCATAGACGTGTGAATGAATTGGGTAATCCGGGACAAGCCCATATTTCCCCGCCTCGAAGGGGGGGCCCGCTGCGCCCTCCAAACAAATGCGACGCTACCTTGATCAGGGCGCAGCGGGAGAGGTCAGACACTGTTGCAACAAGAGACGGACCTGCCTGGGCGCGCCGAATAAAGCCCAGGCAGGGATACTGTGTTGTTCCAGATTGTTCCCATTCATTCACAGCTTCTTAGACAGCGCCTTCAGAAAAGCGAAAAGCCCAGAGAATCCTCTGGGCTTTTTCCGAAACTGCTGTTTTTTGACCCTACGGCAGAAATCTCTGCTTCCTCCTTGGTATGTACAGCAAGAGGCCCATCATAAGGATTCCTAGACCGAGCAATTGAATGCTTGCCGGTTCCGGCGTCGTTACCACGGACGAACAGCCCAACGCGACTGAGGCATTACTACCACTCGGTCCCACGACACCGTCGGTGCATACGTTAGGTGTCTCACCGGTCTTGGATGGCGAGTCGTGCGCGATTGTGACATCCAGCTGGCTATGGATCGCATTGGGGTTTGCAAAAGGGGACAAACCCAGGCTGCTCAGGGTCAAACTGATTTCATAAATAACCGGGAACACCCAAGTGCCGCAGCTGCCACCGACCTGATTGTTGGTCCCATTGCTGTTGTAAGTGGCATTGGGGCTGTTCGTATTAGCGGAGTTGCCATCAATATCGGGCGAGTTCGTCGTGGGCGCACCGCACGTATTATTGCCGGACGCTAAATCCCATTGGATCGACGTCGCGGCACCATCGAGAACTCCCGGAGACATCTTGGCGTTGTTGCTGCCATCTCCGCTGGAATTTCCCCCCGAGACGTAAGGGGCGTTCTGGGATACGTAATCGATATCCGAGTTGAATAATGTTGTGCTGCCCGACGTGATGACGAATGTCGCTTCGTCGCTTCCTGTTAGATCACTGAACTTGTGACCCTTGGCCCAACCAACTGCGTTGGTGCCATAACTGTTATCGACCACGCTCAGTGGTTGAGCGAACATGAGGTACAAATTGGTGGCGTCTGTTGCGACTCCCAGAATTCCCTGGTCGCAATTACCCTTACCGCAGCCAGAATCGCCGGGATTATTGTAATTCTCTGTAAAGAGTGTGTAGCCTTCGGTGTTGTTATAATCCCAGAAGCCATCCACGCTCACCGAGCTGGCAAAAATAGACATTGGAAATGCCATGAGCATTACCAAACAGAGTGAAATAACGTTACGAGTCGACTGTCGCATCTTGTCCCGCCTTTAGTGCAGTCGGATTTTGAACCCATTCTCCCATAGCACTTCTACTAC
>DASXLG010000246.1 GCA_036496425.1 Terriglobia bacterium
CGCGAAGCGGCCGGCAGGGGGTCGCTCACACGCCATGTCGCAGGATGGGCGCATAATGTCCGACGTCGTCATCATCGGCGCAGGGATCAGCGGGCTTTCGTGCGCCTGGACGTTAAAGAAGCTCGGAATCGAGTCGGTCATCCTCGAGCAGAGCTCGCGCCCCGGCGGCGTCATCCGAAGCGAAAAGATCGGGGACTATCAGATCGAGTGGGGACCGAACGCTCTGCAGTCCGTCCCGGCCGCACTTCGGCTGGCGGATGAAGCCGGTCTCTGGGATGACATCCTGACACCCACGCCAAACGCTCCACGGTTTGTCTTCTGGGATGAAAAACTGCGCAAAGTGCCCTTCGGACCGCTCACGGCCTCCGGAATCTTGCGCGCTCTGCGCGAGCCTTTCGTCCGCACGAAATCGCCGGACAATGAATCGGTGCGCGATTTCTTCATACGGCGTGTCGGCCGGCAAGTGCACGACCGGCTGGTCAGCCCCGCATTGACGGGAATCTTCGCCGGCGACACCGCGAAACTCAGCATTGCGGCCGCGTTTCCCAAAATCCTCGAGATGGAGCGCCGGCACGGCAGCCTCGCCGCGGCATTCCTGAAGAGCATGGGCGGCCGCAAGAAGCCTGCGGACTCGGGCCAGTCCCGCCCGAAACCGAAAGGAAGCGTCTTCTCATTTTCGGATGGTCTCGAAACCTTGCCGCGACGGATGGCGGAACAGCTGAACATTCAGTACAACGTCACAAACGCGGGATTGGATATGGCGCCGGTAACGGTCGTCGCCACGCCGGCCGCCGCCGCGAGCGGTCTGTTTGAGGCGAAGAACAAACAGCTTTCGACGCTGCTGCGGCGCGTTGAATACGCGCCGATGGTTATTGCGGCCGTCTCGATCCCGGATTTCGCTTTCAAGCAACCGCTGAATGGTTTCGGTTTCCTGGTGCCCCGGAATCAAGGCCTGCGGATTCTAGGGACTCTCTTCAACTCCGCGCTTTTTCCGGGACGGGCGGCGAAAGGCCGCGAGCTGCTGACCTGCTTTGTGGGAGGCGCTTTCGAGCCGGAAGCGGTCGACTGGCCCGACATACGGGTCTGGGAGACGGTGTGTCCGGAACTCAAGGCCGCGCTGGAAAGCTCGGAGATGCCGGAACCCATCGCGTTGTGCCGCCACGCGCGCGCGATCCCGCAATATAACATCGGACATGAGCACTGGGTTCGCGCCGTCCAGGACGAACTGAAAAAGACGCCAGGCGTATTCCTGGCTTCGAACTATCTTGAAGGGGTCTCGGTCCCGGCGTGTATCGAACAGGGCGACCGGACGGCTCACGCGATCGCCGAACACCTTGGGAGAAAAAAATGAAGCGAACCGCTCAGGAAATCGCCGAGTACGTCGGCGGAGAACTTCGCGGAAACGGCCAGGCTGCCGTCGAATCCGTTGCCAGCTTGAAGAACGCAGGGCAGGCAGACTTGAGTTACGCGGAGGAGAAATATCAAGACGGCGTTGAGGCAACGAAAGCCGGCTGTATCATCGTCGGATCCGGGCAATTTTCAGGTAAGACCCTCATTCTCGCCAAAAATCCCAAACTGGCGTTTGCCCGTGCCGCCGCATGGTTGCTTGCGGACGAATCGAACGACTGGAGCATCCATCCCAGCGCCACTGTCGCTCCGGATGCGGTGATTGGCGATCGCGTGAAAATCGGAGCCGGCGCTGTGATCGAGAGCGGCGCCGCCATCGGCAACTCCACCGTCATCGAAGCGGGATGTTACGTCGGCCGAGCCAGTAAAATCGGTGAGCACTGCACAGTCTACCCGCGCGTCGTTATATATAAAGATGTCGAGATCGGAAACCGCGTGATTGTCCACGCCGGAGCCGTAGTCGGCGCCGATGGGTTCGGCTTTGTCAGGGACGGCAAAGGTCACATCAAGTTCCCGCAGGTCGGCAAAGTCGTTATCGAAGACGATGTGGAAATCGGCGCGAACACCTGCATCGACAGAGGATCGCTCGAAACAACGATCATCCGGCGCGGAGTGAAACTCGATAACCTGATCCAGATCGCGCATAACGTGGAGATCGGGGAATACACGTTGATCGCGGCCCAGACCGGGATTTCCGGAAGCTCGACGCTGGGAGCAAACTGCCTCGTCGGCGGCCAGGTCGGCATCGGCGAGCATGCCACCATCGACAGCAACGCCATCATCGGCGGTCAGGGCGGCGTGCTGAACGGCAAACACATTCGTGCCGGCGGAGAAGTGCTTTGGGGAACACCGGTCCGACCGTTGCGGCAGTTCCTGCTCGAACAGGCTTATCTTTCCAGGCAGGTCAAAAAGTAAGGGCGCGGCCCTGGGAGCTGTGAATCAATCGGTGGGATGCGGCCACTCCCCTGCTGAGGTCAGGAGGGGAGTGGGCCACGCGCTAGACCGGTGTCTTGCGATCGGGAAACGCCTTGACCCAGCGGTTGATGCGCACACTTGCGCGCAGCTCGTTCACCCAGAATGGATCGTCTTTGAACAGGTCGCGCACTTCGGCTTCATTTTCAGCTTCGACGATCCACAGTCCACCAATGGGCCGATCTGACGGCAGCTCACGAACGGATCCGGCGACGAGCACCTTATCTTTGCGGCTGTCCAGAAAAGCGAAATGCTCTTCCAGAAGTTTCTGCCGCAACTCGCCAGTGCCCGGTTTATCTTCGAATTGCACAATAAACAGCATGTCTATCCTCAGCTTCCTGCCGGGCGCTACTTCACGCTTTTCATCCACTTGAGTATCGGCCCTGTCACGGAATCGTCTGCCGTATTCGGCGAGAATACGAGCGAGACATGGCTGTGGTCTTTGATCAGTTCCGCGGTGGTGGGACAGCGGCCGGCCTTGCACAACGCGTCTTTCAGGGCGTAGTCAAACGCAAGAATATTGGAGGAATCCAGCTCTCCCCAGCCGAGAAACACGGCGATCTTTCCCTTGGCCAGCCCTGGAAGGTTGGAACGGGCCAACTGCGTGGCCTGATCGACAGCCGGCGCGCTGCCGCGTCCAGCAGCTGCGCCTCGGCCTCCGCCCTGACGGGCACCGCCGGCTCCGGGAGCTACTCCGCCTGGAGCTGCTCCGCCGCCGGGCGCCGGACCGCGGCCGCCTCTTGCTTCACCTGCCGGCCGGCCGCAATTTCTGCTGAGACTCGCGGTCGCCGCGATTTGCGTGGCGGCACTGCCCTGAGGAACGGTTTCGGGCAGAATGTTGAAATTCGGCGACGACATCAAAACGATGCCTTTGACTGCTGCGCCGTCGGCTCCAGCGATTTCCGTATGCCCCGCATACGTGCTGACCGGCCCGTTGCCGGCCGAATCCGCCCAGAGGAAGATGCGGTTCGGGTTTCCTTTATATTTTTTGATGTTCTGGCGAACCCACGCCACGACGAGCCCGACATCTTTCGCCGGCGCGTCCCACGCTGCGCCGCCTCCAAATCCGCCGCGCCGTTGCATGTTCACGCCGACCATGCCGTTTTTCAGAGCCCAGTACATGATGTTGTCGTAGAAGGGACCGCCATCCGGCCCGTTTACTTTCTTGTCCCCGCCTCCGCCCGATACGTAGATCAGAACGGGACGGCCTCCGCCGCCCTTCTCAGGAGCGAACAGGTCCATGATCGTCCTTGGGTCCTGCGCGTAAGGAATATCGCGCATCACTGTCACTCCGCTGGACGGCGGCATCGGCTGCAGCGGCTTGTACAGTTTTGCCGTTTCAGGAACGCAGACACCCGTTCCGATCTGACGGAGTTGAGCCGCGACGTCCGGCGGCACCTGCGCTTGCGCTGCGGGCGCAGCAATAACGGCAATCGCGATCACTGCGGCTGCCGCAAACCATAAATCACTCTTCCAATCGGAACTCATAATGGCCTCCCTGTCTGAGTTCCGTGACTTTATCACAAGGATTCGTCAACCGGCACGCCGCTGTGCCGCCGGCGCAAGAGGCAACTTCAGATCGAACGTTGTGCCTTCGTCCAATTCGGAGGCGACTGAGATGGTGCCGCCACATGCGTCGATCACGCGTTTGACTATGGAAAGACCGAGGCCGGTTCCGGGAAGGGAGCGTACCTTTGCTGCGCGGAAGAAAGGTTCGAAGATGTGTGTCATCTCCTCACGCGATATTCCGGCGCCATTGTCGGAAACGCGAAGTTCGTACCATGAGTCGGCTTCGCGGCCCAGTATCTCGATTTGAAGCTGCACACCGGAACGCCGGTATTTGACGGCATTTTCGCCGAGATTCATCAGCACTTGACGCAAAAGAGTCTCGCTGACTCGTATGGACGAAGTCTGCAGATCGATTCGGAGGGTTCCATTGACGCTTCGAACTTTCGGTATCAGTTCCTCCTGAAGCGTCACGACCATCATGTTCGTCAAAGCAATAGGTTCCTCCACTTGAGCATCGACACGTGAAAGGGCAAGCAGGTCCTGAATCAGGGCGTCCATACGGCCGACGGCACGCTGAAGAACCTCGAGTGTTTCACGCTCTGCAGCCTGGGCTTGAGAGAGCCTGAAGGTTGAAAGCTGGACTGCATTCAGAGGACCGCGGAGGTCGTGCGCGACGCGGCCGGCAAAGGCGTCAAGCTCGCGATTGCGTTCTTCCAGAAGCAACGTGCCCCGTGCAATCTCGTCGTCCTTCCGCCGCACGATCCGTATCACCCACCCTGCCAGAAACAAAGCAAGAACCGTTCCGCCCAGAGTAATGCCTCCGAGAGTGAGCAGGGATCTGCGCTGCAGAGCCCGAATTTCAGTAATTGCATTTTCGGCCCCGCGTTGATTCACTTCAATCAACTTCCCTGCATCTTCATCGATGGCTTCAAACTTT
>DASXLG010000247.1 GCA_036496425.1 Terriglobia bacterium
AACGCTTCGAAATGTCGTTGGTATTGGCGAGCTTGTTCGCCACCCGAAAGGTTTTGATGAGGCCTTCCTCGATCCAGCCGTGGACGTGGTCGGATAATCCGCGCAGTGTCCGGTTCTGCGACTGCCGGCCGAGGTTCATCAATTTCGCAACCGGCTTGCCTACACCCTCGAGCAGACGATGAACGGCATTGGGCTGAACGCGGTGCACGGCGAGTTCCCGGACAACCTGTTGCTCGTATTCGGTGAACACCGGCGACACATGACTCATGATTTCAGTATAGACGGCGGGGCGGGCTCGACCAGCGAAACTCTGACGAAGAGGCGAGGTTTTTGTAGGAACCAAAGCGCGAATCGGCGTCCTGGACGGTGTCAAGAGCACTGCTTTCAGTATCTTCGGCAGTGAATATCTTCAACAGCTCATATCTGGTGTTGCGCTGGGCGGGCGTGCGGCCGGCGTCGCGGATGAGGCGACGGAGTTCGCGCGGCTGAATGAGCTGGCCGTGCTGCGCCCCCGCCGAAGTCGAAATACTTTCGTTCATCAGCGTTCCGCCAACGTCGTTCGCCCCGGCGGACAGCAAGTACTGCGCGAGCTTCGGGCCTTCCTTGACCCAGGACGATTGGATGTTCGGAATACAGCCGCCGAGCATCAGCCGCGCGACCGCGTGCATTTTAACCACTTCGTTTCCGCTCGGGCCCGGCCGCAGATTCGGCGCGAGCTTGTGGTGATACATCGGGGCTTCCTGGTGGACCATGGATAAAGGAACAAACTCGGTGAAACCGCGCGTGTCGTGCTGGATGTCACGCAGCAGGTTCATGTGTTTCACCCAATGCACCGGCGTTTCGAGGTGGCCGTACATGATGGTCGAGGTGGTCGGAAGTCCGATGTCGTGCGCGGTCGTGATCACGTCGATCCATTGCCGCACGGTGATACGCCCGGGCGAAATGATGTCGCGCATGTCCTGATCAAGGATCTCGGCCGAGGTTCCCGGCAGTGAACCGAGCCCGGCGGCCTTCAGCGCGCTGAGGTAATCCCGGATCGAAGTGCCGGACTGCGTGGAGCCGTAGAGAACCTCTTCGGGAGAGAACGCGTGGAGATGGACTGCGGGAAACGCCCGTTTCACCGCGCGGGTGAGATCGATGTAGAAGTTGCCTTCCATGTCCGGCGGCAAACCGGCCTGCATACAGAGCTCGGTCGCACCCATCTCGATGGCTTCGCCGGCGCGGCGGAGGATTTCGTCGTCGGGCAGAAAGTATCCCTGTTCGTTCCGGTAAGTCCGGCTGAAGGCGCAGAAGCCGCAGTGCTTCACGCAGACGTTGGTGAAATTGATGTTGCGATTGATCACGTAAGTGACGATATCGCCGGCCTGCCGGCGCCGGAGTTCGTCGGCGGCAAGGACAGTGGCCTGGAAGTCGAGCCCCGAGGTCTCGCACAGGCGGAGCGCCTCCTGCCAGGAGATCTCGCAGCCGTCGAGGGCCCGGTTCAGAATCGTGGCGACTTCGGGAGTGACGCTGTCGAGCAGGTTCATCGGACACCCGAAGTGATCTCACTTTGGAGCTGCGAGGTCAGAGGACGCAGCGGCACGGCGAGAAAACGATCGTTGATGAAGCCGTCATAGATCGCGAGGCGCTCGCGTAATATGAACCCGGCGGCAGCGCAGGTCTCGGCCAGGCGATCGGTGTGCGGCCAGGCCGCTTCGGGATTGACATAGTCGGGCGTGACCGGCGAGATGCCGCCCCAGTCGTTGATGCCCGCGCGAAGCATGAGTTGATGTCCTGCGGGATTGAGATTCGGCGGAACCTGGATGTTCATTTCTCCCCCGAGAATCAAACGCGCTGTCGCGACCGTCCGGGCTATATCCATCGATTCGGGTTCGGACGCGCCGGCCATCGGGGTATCCGGTTTGGCCCGGAAGTTCTGAATGATGACTTCCTGAATGTGGCCGTAGCGTTCGTGAAGTTCGCGGATCGCAAGCAGGCTATCGACCCGTTCTTCATGCGTTTCGCCGATACCGATAAGAATGCCGGTGGTGAAGGCGATCGAAAGTTCTCCGGCTTCGCGAATCATCCGCAAGCGCACGCCGGGATGTTTGTCCGGAGCGGAGAAGTGCGGCATGCCGCGTTGAGACAGCCGCGGGCTTACGTTCTCCAGCATCAATCCGAGGCTGGCGTTCAGGGGACGGAGGAACGTCATTTCGTCGTAAGTCAGGACGCCGGCGTTGGTGTGCGGAAGCAATCCATGAGTGATGGCAGTTGTGCAGGCGTGCGCGACATAGTCGACGGTGGTGCGTTGACCGAAGGCGGCGAGCGTTTGCCGGTATTGAGGAAATGCGGCCTCGGGCTTGTCGCCGAGACACATGAGGGCCTCTTTGCAGCCCTGCCGGTAGCCGCGGGACAGCACGTCCTGGATCTCGACGGGCGACATGGTCCAGGCCTCGGGGTCGCCAGGATCTTTGCGGAAGGTGCAATAGCTGCAGCGATCGCGGCAGAGGTTCGTGATTGGAAGAAAGATCTTTCGCGAATAGGTGACGCTGCGGCCTTTGAACCTATCGCGAAGAGTGGAGGCCGCGGCGAGAAGGTCCTCGAACTCGGCGCCGGCGCACTGAATCAGATGGTATGCCTCTGCAGTCTGCACGCAAAACAGTGTACCTCTGTTAAGATGCATTGGATCATTGCATCATTAGAAGTTTCTCCATTGCTTCAAATGAAGAAATGAAGAAACGTCGAATTGATGCAATGGTCCAATAATCTGCCTGGACTACTTTGCCTGGCTGGAGGAACGCTTACCTTGCATGTCTTCGTCGGCGAGCCGCAGCAGATCGTCGGCGGTCTCCGGCGGGTTATCGCTGACCGCATAACCGATCCTGCAATCGACAGTCAGCGGAAGATTGCGATAGAGCGCCAGTTGCTGCAGCTTCTGCTGGACGCGCTTCACGACGGCGGCCACATCTTTCGCCGCGGCTTCGATCAGCAGAACGCTGAACTCATCCCCGCCGTAACGGGCGACGAGATCGGTGCTGCGCGAGGATTCGACCAGGGAGTCGGCAACGGTGCGGAGCACGTCATCGCCGACGGAATATCCGAACCGGTCGTTGATGTCTTTCAGATGCAGGACATCGAGCACCAGCAGAAGCACGCTCGACCCGCGCCGCTTGGACCCGGCGGTCAGCCGCCGATAAAGCTCGTGGAACGCGCGGCGCCCTGGTAAACCCGTGAGTGGATCCGGAGCGTGCCGTGCGAGCAGGCGGTCGGCGTCGTACAGGCGGCCGGCGAGGATGCGCAGCAGCGCCATGGACATTTCCGTCGATTCACGCAGCATCTTCAGAAAATCCGGAGCAGGAATGGCAATCACTCTTGTACGTTCCAGCGTGATAACGCTGGCCGACCGAGGCCTCTCGCGGAGCACGCCGAGTTCGCCGAAAATCTCACCGGAACCTAATTCGCCGAGGAACATTTCGACCGGGCTGTCCGGAACGGATTCGAGGACCCGCACGCGGCCGGAAAGAAGGGCGTAGGCCGTTCCACCGGGGTCGTCCTGGCGGATGACAATGTGGCCGGCCGGGAATGTCTGATCCTGGGCGCGTTCGAGAAGCCATGATCGCTGCCCGGCACTGAGCGCAGCGAAGAGCGGCATTGCTCCGATAATCTCCGGCACGCTGTCGCCGGCTTCCGTATCATCGGTTTTCCGTTGCAGAAGCTCGGGGCTGCGCGAAGGGATTGTGACTTCAACCGGAATTCCGGTGGTCCCGGCGGTCCCGATGGTCCGGGCGAGCCAGGCGCGCACCCGCGTCCGCAGCATGGGCGGGCTGAATGGGCGCGCAAGATAATCCGTGGCAACGCTTTCGGCGCTATAGAGCGCTTCGGTGCCGTCCCGCCCTTCGGTCAGCAGGATGACCGGCAGATCCTGCCGGCTGAGCAGATTTCGCAGCGGCTGGATGAAACTGGCGCCATCGCCGTCGCGCAGTTTGGCATTAATGATCACAAGGTCGGGCGGCAGGGAGGCGGCAGCTTCCAGTGCGAGTTTCCCTCCGGCTGCCGAAGTCAGCACGAGGCCGTCGTCCGGCAGGACCTGTTCAAGGGCGGAAACGTCTGCCTGATGGCCGGTGACGATCATGACGCGGCCGCCGGCGATGGGCCGCCGGTCGAGGGCGGAGACCTCGAGAATCGTCTTTCCCGACCCATGGCCTGCAACATCGAAGCCCAGGCCTTCGGCCCCGGCAAACACGTCCAGCTTCGATCCGGCTGCGGCGGCGCGGGCGCGCTGGCTTTCTTCGATCCGCTTGAGCGTGTCGTCGTCGTGCGTCGGATCGTGATGAAAGAGAGCGAGCCTTGCGACGTTTGCGGCAATCGCGATATCGGTCACGTAATCGAGCGGGCTGTGTCCCCAGCCGACTTTGGTCTTGTATTCTTCGCTGGTGTACTGCGCGTCGTGGATCACAAGATCCACGTCTTTGAGAAATTCAATGTGGCGCTGATCGCCGGGATGATGGAACACGGGCCCCGGCGAGTTCCAGAATGGCTCGTGATCTGTAATGTAAGCGATAGTCGCGTCGTCGGAAGAAATGCGATACCCGATTGTCGGCGCAGTGTGATTCAGGTACTGCGTTTCGACCAGAATGTCGCCGATTCGAAAGAATCCTTCCTCGAGTTCCGTGTAATGGATGCGGCTCGCGAGGTCCTGAAGCTTCACCGGGAAGTAGGAATACTGCATCTGGCCGGAAAGCGAATCTTCGAGGCTGCGCTGGAACGCTGCCGCCCCGTAAATGTTCAGTTCGGTTCCGGGCAGGAATGCCGGCGTGAAGAAAGGGAACCCCTGAATATGGTCCCAATGCGTGTGCCCGATCAGGAGGTGAATCCGGTGAGGTCCGGCGCGCCGCAACATATCGAGGCCCAGAACGCGGATTCCAGTGCCGCAGTCGAAAACCAGGGTATTGCCGTCTTTAGTGCGGACTTCGACGCATGAAGTATTGCCGCCGTAGATGGCGGTTCGCTGTCCCGGCGTGGGGATTGAACCGCGAGTCCCCCAAAAGCGTACGTGCATCCGTTGCCTCTTATCGTTCCCCTGATCTCGGGGCCTCCTGCTCGATATCAGAAGTTTCCCGATATTCGCAGCCCCACAAGTTTCAGTCAAGCTCTATTGCGGTCCGGAGCAGGAGAAGTATATTCTCCTCAAATGCTTTCCGATCAGCGGCCTTGGGGCGCCTTCACGGTCCTCGATGAAACGCCTGGCTACAAAGTCAAACGGATCGAGGTTTTTCCTGAAAAGCGGCTGAGCTACCAGCGTCACGAACGCCGATCCGAGCACTGGATGATCGTCTCCGGGACGGCGAAAGTCACCCTCGACGGCCGGGAAATCATCCTCAAGAGCGGGGAAACGGTCGATATCCCGGCGAAGTCGGCGCATCGCATCGAAAATGTCGGCGCCGTTACGATGGTTTTCATCGAGATTCAGACCGGAACCTACTTCGGTGAGGACGATATTGAGCGCCTGCAGGATGACTATGGCCGCGTGAAGTAGAAGGGGCTTTATTGCCGCAAGCATCATTGGAAGTTGCTGCATTTCAAATTTAGAACTGCAAAAACTTCCAATGATGCATTGGTGCAACAGAAATCTGTTTTAAGATCCGCCCATTGGCTATACTGTCCCCGCCCCGCCCTTTCCCCAAAGTTCCATCCACATGCTTTCCGACGAAGAGATTTTTTTCATGTATGGGAAAAATGCTGTCATTTCCCGGAGCGGCCGTTTCACATTCGTTCATCTTGATCGGCCTTCCATGGACCTGGTGGACGCGAGAACTGCGAATTTCGACCCGGACGAATTTTTCGAATGTGACTGCAGCATTTGCGGACTTATGAAGGAAGGCGGAGTTGTGGTCTTCGACGACTCTCCCTACGAAGACGAGGAGATTTTGTTAGAGTAATAGACCAGCAATCCAATAGGAGGGTCTTCGTGCTTCGACTCCGTCGAATTGCAACCGGGTTTGCCTTGGCCGCGATGATCGCGGCGGCAGCGATTTACGTCGTTCCGCCTCCGGACAATTCGCCCAAGAGCCTTCCGGAGAGGTTTTCCGATGAGGAATTCTGGAAGATCGTTACGAATTTCTCGGAAAACGGCGGTTACTTCCGTTCCGACAATTTCATTTCGAACGAGAGCACCTTTCAGTGGGTGGTGCCGGATCTGAGTAAGAACCGCAAGCAGGGCGGCGTCTACCTCGGCGTCGGTCCGGACCAGAATTTCACATACATCGTTGCCCTGCACCCGGCGGTCGCCTTTATCACGGATATCCGGCGTCAGAACATGCTGCTCCACCTGATGTACAAGGTGCTTTTTGAAATGTCTGCGGATCGGGCGGAGTTCCTCTCGAAGCTTTTCGGCCGTCACATACCTGCGGTGGTGAACGACTCCGATGACCTGGAGACGATGCTGAAGGCCTTCAATGCAGAAAAAGCGGATCAGACCCTGGCCAGAAATACATTCATAGCAATGATGGGTCGGCTGCGGGAAGGACATCATTTCCTGCTCACGCCCGAAGATGCCGGATCGATCGATTACGTTTACAAGGCGTTTGTGGCGGGCGGTCCGGAGATTCGTTATTCCTTTCCAAATCAGTATGCGTGGCGCCGATTTCCCAGCTATTCGGAACTGATGCTCGAGACCGATTCGAGTGGTGAGAGCCACAGCTACATGGCGTCGGAAGAGAATTTCCAGACCATGAAAAAGCTGGAGTCGGAGAATCGGATCATTCCAATTGTCGGAGACTTTGCCGGGGACAAGGCGCTGCGGTCGGTGGCGAAATACCTGAAGCGGCACGGCGCGCCAGTCACCGCGTTCTATACGTCGAATGTGGAGTTTTATCTCTTTCAGAGCGACGACTGGAGAAAGTACCTCAGTAACGTCTCTAAACTGCCGCTGGAGCGGGACAGCGTTTTCATTCGCGCTTACTTCAATAACTACGGACCGCCCTACACGAAGGCGTCGAATTCCCGTTCTGAAACTCTGGTCGACGGAATGCAGGATCTGGTCGCCGCTTTCAAGGCCGGCCAGATCCACAGTTATTTCGATGTCATCAAGCGGTCAACGGCCCCTTAGAGTAACAGGGATTCCTGGCGCTGTTTGAGCCGGCGGGCGTGAAGTATCGGTTCATTCAGGAAGCGGACGAAAGGCGCCATGCCCTTAAACGTTTCCACGATCAATTTAAAGAACTGCGGGCTGACCGCGGTCTCCGCAGGAAAGCTTCGGGCGGCAAGGAAGTTTTTATGCCGGAGATAGTCTGCCGCCGGATGGTCCGCGCGGAAGCCGCGAGGGATGCGGGCGAGTTGGTCTCCGGTGACTTCACCAAACAGGTTTTTAAACCGCTTACTTCGAATGACCTTGAAAAAGGCCTCCGGATCGTCGGCAATCCGCTGCCGGACCCGGGCGAGATCTTCCGGTTCAGGCATGTACAACCCTCCGCCAATAAACACTTCCGAGGGAGCGATGTGCAGATAAAAGCCGGAGCCGTCATGCTTACCCAGTCCGGATCTCGGAAAGCTGGCCGCGACATGTGTTTTGTATGGCGATTTATCCTTTGAAAATCGCGTGTCCCTGTAGATACGATAGGCGGAAACCTTGGGTGTCGCCATCATTTCGGGTGCGAATCGCCGGAATTCCGCGGCCAGAGCGCCAATCAAGGCCTCCATCGGCTGCTTCACGTGCTGTTCGTAAATACTTTTGTGCTCCTGGAACCATTCCCTATTATTATGGCGCTTCAACGATCGAAGGAACTGAAGCCCTTCTTTCGGAAACGCATTGAACGCCCTGTTTGTCATGGGCCAACGATTATATGAGAGCAGAAGTGAAATCGCCTCACTCGATCCTGGATAAGTACACAGCGCTGCTCGATATTTCCTGCCGCCTGAATTCAGAAAAGAACTTCGATCAGCTGCTGAAGCTGATCGCGGATGAGGCGACGAAACACGTAGACGCCGAACGCGCCACCATTTTCATTCTGGACCGGAATAGAGGCGAACTTTGGGCGAAGGTGGCTCTCGGCGTGTCGGATACGATCCGCTTCGATGCGCGGCTCGGGATCGCCGGGGCGGTGCTCATTGCGGCAAAATCGCTGGTGGTTGAGGACGCGTATAAGTCTCCGCTGTTCTATCCTTCAATTGATTCGATCACCGGATACCACACGCGGAACATTCTGAGCGTGCCCTTGCGGGCGCCGAAACAAGACATCATCGGCGTGTTCCAGGTTCTCAATAAGCGGGAAGGGAAGTTCACCACCGAGGACGAGCACTTCGTTCAGGCCCTGGCGAACCAGGCGTCGATTGCCTTAGAGAATGCGCAGGCGCTGACGGAGCTCGAGACCCGGCAGCAGGAGTTGATCGAAGAGAATCAGAGTCTTCGGAAGGAAGTCGAGGAACGCTTCACCAACAGGAGCATTCTGGGGACGAGCTCGAAGATCAACGATATCCGTACGCTCATCGACAGGACGGCCGAAACTTCGGTTTCGGTTCTGGTCACCGGAGAGAACGGAACCGGAAAGGAACTCTCCGCCCGCGCCGTCCACTACATGAGCCCGCGCCGCACAAAGCCTTTTATTGCGGTGAACTGCGCGGCATTGCCGGAGCCCTTGGTTGAAAGCGAACTGTTCGGCATCGAGAAAGGCGTGGCCACAGGAGTCGAACGGCGGGTGGGCCGCATCGAATCCGCAAACGGCGGCACGCTTTTTCTGGACGAAATCGGAGATCTGAGTTTGACGGCCCAGGCCAAGCTGCTTCGAGTTCTGCAGGAACGCGAAGTGGAATGGGTTGGCGGAAGACGCCCAGTTCCTATCGACATCCGGCTGATCGCGGCAACCAATAAAGATTTGAAGGAAGAGATCAAACAGAATCGTTTCCGCCAGGATTTATTCTTCCGCTTGAACGTGATCCACATCCGCATGCCTGCATTGCGCGAGATCCGTACCGACATCCCGCTTCTCGCCATGCATTTTCTCCGCAAATACACGAAGGAGATCGGGCGGGACATTCAGGGCTTTTCACCGGACGCATCGAAGGCGTTGACCACGTATCATTGGCCGGGAAATGTGCGCGAGCTGGAAAATGAGGTGAAACGCGCGATGGTCCTTACTACAGCGAAAGAGATCCAACTCCAGGACTTATCGGAAAGCATCATCGAAGAGCGTTTGATTACTCCTGAAGCTGACGGGGACGCAAAGAAATCCAGCGGCGAAAAGCAATCCCTGAAGGACAGGGTTACCAACCTTGAAATTCAGATGATCCGCGACGCCATGACGCAAACCGAGAATGACAAGCGGCGCGCGGCGAAGGTTCTCGGCTTGAGCCATCAGGGGCTGATCAACAAGCTGAAGCGTTACGGGCTCGAAGACTGACAGAGCCTATTGTAAGTTGCATCATTTCGACGGTTCTTCATTGAAGCAATGAAGAACCTGCTGATGATGCAATGATCCAATGTTCTTAACCCAGCGTTTGATACTCCACCACCTTGATGTCGATTGAATTCGAGGCGCCTCCGACAATCCGCCGGTAGCGAATCAGGCGTCCCGTGACATCATCGAATTTCGCCGTCGTGTATACGGTATAGCCCTCCGGCGCTCCGAGCATGGTAGGCTTTTCGGCCAGTCCGAGTTCCTCCTCCAAGATATGGAAAAGGCCCTCCATCGTATAGTCCTGTCCGCGGTCCGGTTGGAGCACCATACCGTTCCGCCGGAAACTCACGACCTGTCCTGCCCGGACCTGAACCTCAAAGCGGCCGGTTTCGACCCGGTCACCCGACATTTCGATCACCAGGCGGTACATGCCGGGTTTGTGTGCAGACCATTTCTGCTCCGCCTGCTCCAGAATCGGCGCCGTGAGTGCCGGAAGGCGCCCGCATCCCGCCAGCAGGAACAGGCAAAGGGCAAGGGAAATGGCGCGTTTCACCAGAACGACCTTACGCTAAAGAAAGCGGGTGCGCAACAGCATGCCGGTGCGCTAAAGTAGGCGCCCGGCACCGCACTAATAAAGGAGACTTCGACATGGCGAAAGCAGCAAAGAAAAAAGTACAAGCGAAAAAGAAATCGGCTCGAGTCGCTGCGAAACCCAAGGCGGCGGCAAAGTCAGCGAAACCGGCGAAAAAGAAAGTGGCCAAGCCCTTTCGCCCGGCGGCACGAAAAACGGCGAAAATTGACCCTTTGAATCGGAAGAACTACGGCGCGGTGACGCCGATGCTGGCGGTGGCGGACGTTCAGCGAGCCGCTGATTTCTATGCCAGAGCGTTCGGGTTCAAGGTGCTTAGCGTTATGGACAGTCCGCAAGGTGCGATCCACGCGGAACTTCGCCTTCGCGACACGACGTTGATGTTGAGCCCGGAATCGCGCCAGCAGAACAGCCTCAGCGCGAACTCGATCGGTAATACGCCGGCCACCCTCTACGCGCTGGTCGATAACGTCGATGCGACGTTCACAAGCGCAGTCGCCGCAGGGGCCAAGGTAGTGATGCCGGTCATGGATATGTTCTGGGGCGACCGTTGCGCCACGGTGATCGATCCTGAAGGAAACAAATGGATGATCGCAACCCATAAAGCCGAGCCGACCGAAGCGCAAATGGCGGAAGCCATGAAGCAGATGATGCAGTCGGCGCAGGCCGGCGGGCAACACGCCACAGCGGCGGCGGCCGGCTCCGAAAGCGAATATTAATCGGTAGCAGGTGTTATCCGCAGTATGGATCTCACCGCATTACTCCGCGAACGGTTTGGGTTCGCGGAGTTTCGTCCCGCGCAGCAGCAGGTCATCGACAAAATTATGGCGGGTCAAAGTGTGCTCGCCGTCATGCCGACAGGAAGCGGAAAGTCTCTCTGCTATCAATTGCCCGCGCTCGCGCTTTCCGGGCTGACCCTGGTCATCTCGCCGCTTATCGCGCTGATGAAGGATCAGGTGGACCAGTTGAGCCAGCTGGGCCTGCCCGCAACGGTCATCAACAGCACCGTCTCACGCGAACAACAAAGAAGCCGGCTGCAGCAGGCGATTGCCGGCAAAATCAAACTCCTCTACATCGCGCCCGAACGGTTTCAAAACGACGAATTCCGGGCCGGACTCAACCGTGTGAAGGTCAGTTTGCTGGCGATCGATGAGGCACATTGCATTTCTTTGTGGGGACATGATTTCCGCCCGGACTACCTGAGACTGCAGAGCGTCGTGCGGGAATTGAAATCGCCGGCCGTCCTTGCCTTGACCGCGACCGCAACCCCGGCGGTCCGACGGGATATCGTGGCGCAGCTCGGCATTGAGGACGCGGCCCACGTCGTGAGCGGGTTTGACCGGCCGAATCTCTATCTCGAAGTGCGTGAGGTCGCGACCACGGCGGAGAAAATCCGCAGCATCGTCGAACTCGCCCGCTGGGCGCCGCTGGGTATCGTTTATGGGGGCACGCGGAAGAATGTCGAGGAGATCCATGGCAGTCTACGCCGTGCCGGAGTCGAAACAGCCGCTTATCACGCGGGCCTCGCTCTTCCGGAACGCAGAACCGTGCAGGACAGGTTCATGAAGTCATCCGAGTGCGTGATCGTGGCGACCAACGCCTTCGGTATGGGAATCGATCGCAGCCAGGTCCGGTTTGTTGTCCATGCCGATATTCCCGATTCCGTTGAAGCGTATTACCAGGAAATCGGCCGGGCCGGGCGCGACGGCGATCCGGCCCGCTGTCTGTTATTGTTCAATTATGCCGACAAATGGATTCCGGAATTCTTCATCGATTCGAGCCACCCGCCCGCGGATATCCTGAAGTACGTCTTTGGCAAAGTGTGCCGGCCGGGAGACCGGGAGATTGTGGGTGAAGAGTGGCGGAAGCTGTCGAGCACCAAGGATCATCGATTCCACGCTTCACTGGGGCTGCTGCAGCGCTTCGGATACATCGAGAGAATCCAGACTCAAGATGGCCGGGGTATTCGCGTCCTGAAGCCGAACGATCCCGGGCTGCAAGGCATCAATTTTCAGGACCTCGAAGCGCGGCGGGATTTCGAATACAAGAAATTCGGAGTCATGCTGAATTACGCGAGCCGCTTCCGGAAGCACTGTTATCGCAGTTTCATCCTGAGTTATTTCGGCGAATGGTCCCGAAACCGCGAGTGTGGCAATTGCAGCCGATGCGCTCCCCACAAATATCCGCGAGGAGTGAAATCCGGGGTTAGCGCAAGGGCAAGCTCGATTCCGCCTCCGGGCCAGAGTACGGAATCCTCCACGATCGTTGCTCTGAAGATTCTGTCCTGCGTTTTGCGGGTACATGAGAAGCTGGGCCGCGATAAAGTTGCGAAGATTCTTTCAGGTTCGGAGGATTCGTCCGTGGAGCCCTATCGCGCGCTGTCGACGTATGGGCTGCTTTCGGATTATTCAATCAAGTCGGTGACAGGCATGATCGACTACCTGATCGGTGAAGAATACATCGCGCAGCTTGACGGGTTCCGGCCGGCGATTTATGTCACGCCCAAAGGACAGGTGTTCTTGAAGGAAAGGCCGCAGATCGCGATTCCAGGCGTCAGCCACCCAGCGTGATCATTTCGATCTTTTTGTGATCGCGGGGCTGGTATCCACCGCTCAGGACCTGCTGCCATCGGAGGTCGGAAAATCGATCCGTCCGAAGCGACCAGAGCGTCGCGATCTGGGCCTGAATATCCGAATCGGAGGCGCCGGAACGGATCAGGGTCTTTAA
The DNA here is from genome assembly GCA_036496425.1 of Terriglobia bacterium. Lineage (NCBI taxonomy): Bacteria > Pseudomonadati > Acidobacteriota > Terriglobia > Terriglobia bacterium. Next base: position 12,688 of record DASXLG010000247.1, read on the forward strand.
ATCGAAGCCGGATTCGGCGAACAGACAGGTCACCAGTTTTCCATCCGCCGTAACTCGGACTCGGGTACAGCTGGAACAAAACGGCTCGGTGATCGATCCAATGATCCCGACTTCCCCGGCTCCATCCAGAAATTCATAGTCCACAGCCGGCGCGCTGCCGTTCGCACGTCCGACCTCGCGGAGAGGGAATCGAGCCTGGATGATTTCGAGGATTTCCCTCTTGGTCACGGTCTTTTCGAGACTCCAGGCGTTCGCGTTGCCGACGTCCATATATTCGATGAACCGCATTTCGAAGCCGTTCTTTCGCCCAAATTCGACCAGGTCGATGATTTCATCGTCGTTGGTGCCCCGGATGATGACCGCATTCAGCTTGATGGGACTCATGCCCACCTTCTTGGCCGCATAGACGCCGGCCAGGACCTCATCCAGGTTGCCTCGTTTGGTTAAGGCCTGAAAGCGTTCCGGACGCAGCGT
>DASXLG010000248.1 GCA_036496425.1 Terriglobia bacterium
CACACCGTAAATCGTCGCGACGAACGCGACGGCGATACCCTTGCCCACTTCGTCGATATTGTTCAGGTGCTGCATAACCTGAATCAGACCGAGAACGGCGCCGATGATTCCAATGGTCGGCGCGAAGCCGCCGGCCGCTTCATAGACTCTCGCGGAGTGATCGGCGCGTTCTTCCATATACTGAAGTTCCACTTCCATGGTCTGGCGCAGCTCTTTGGGCTCGTTTCCATCGACAGCCATCATGATGGATTTACGGAAGAAGTCGTCCTGGACTCCGGCCGCATCCTTTTCGAGCGAGATGATTCCTTCCCGCCGCGCCTTGTTCGTGAACCTGACGACCTCATCGATGACTGCTGTCGGCTCGATCGTGTCTTCTCTGAAAATATGGAGCAGATCGGCCGCAGCCTGTTTGACTACTTTTAATGGAAACGAAATCATGACCGCTCCAAGCGTCCCGCCGAAAACGATCAGCCCGGCGGTCGGTTGGAGGATTTGAAAGACAGAGCCTCCCTCGATGGCCTGACCTGCAAGAATTCCGATCAGCGCGATCAGAATGCCGAGGATTGTTCCTAAGTCCATTCCAATACCTCCGGTTTCCTCTGGATCGCGCGCTTATATTCAATGATCTTGCGCAGCAGCTCGTCGCGGGTTTCATCGACGATGATCTTTTCCCCGGTCGTCAAAGACATAACCGCGTGAGGCGAAAACTCGATCGTCTCGATGAGATCGCAGTTCACGACGATCTCCTCCCCATTGATTTTTTTGACGACGATCATGCCGTGGCCCTCCGGACATTTACCGGCGGCGCGGTGCCGCTCATGCTTTCATCGGCAGCCTCGATCAGGTTCTTGAGCTCAAAATCGACCGTACTGAAGCGTTCGGCCAGCTCCCGGTTGTACAGATATTCATCAATCGTACCGACGGTGAAACTGAGGTCCGGCCGGCTGTATTCCGGCGGCGCGCTCAGCAGCGCGCAGGTGAGAGCCTTCGGATTCTGGATGGCATAGAGGGTCACATGTTCGCGCCAGAGTGGGGTGTTCGCAACGGAATCCATGAAACTCAAGGCTTCCCAGGTCAGGGCTTCTCCCCTGACACCGACAGGTAAATGGTTCTCGATGGCATAGTCGACATTTCCGCCCTTGAGGGTATCCACGACCCGATCGATGCTGTCGGGATCCGTAAACGGATTATCCGCGGTAACCCGGACGACGATGTCGGCCTCACAGGCCCGCGCTGCCGAAACATAACGGCCGAGCACATCCGATTCGGCGCCGCGGAAATTGGGGATACCCCGCCGTTCACACTCCTCGATAATCACGTTGTCGCGTGGATTCGTCGTTGTGGCGACCACAATTGCGTCGAGCGTACGCGACCGTGAGATCCGCTCGACAAGATAGACGAGCAACGGCCGCCCGGCGATCTTCATCATGACTTTGCCCGGCAACCGGGTCGACCCCATGCGGGCCTGAATAATCGCAACCGTCCGTGGTTGTTTCATGAAGCCAGCCTCATTGCAGCGACTCCCACTGCACCGGCGCTCCGGCTTCAATCGCGGTGAGGGCCTGTCTGCCTACGACGGACCCGACAAATTCGGGCGCGATTCCGGTGGCCGGACGCAACGCGTGAAGCATGCCGGCATCAATGATCTCGCCGGGCGCGATCGGCCGGCTTGCGTAAAGGGCCCTGCGCGACGCTGTCTTGTTCCGGCTTTCAGATTCGGAGGCAAACTTGCCGCGCTCGCCGAGAACGGAGCCGATGGCTCGCAGCTCTTCGATATGAGCTTTGAGAGTCTTGGCATCCATCGACACGGCATGATCCGGTGTCTCTACCCGGGTCTCGATCATGAAATGCCGCTCGATAACCTGCGCTCCGAGCGACGTTGCAACGATCGATCCCAGGGATCCGACGCTGTGATCGGAGAAACCGACAGGAACTCCAAAACGATCGCTCAAATACTGCACGGACTTGAGGTTCAGTTCTTCGCGCTTCGCAGGATATGACGAGACGCAGTGCAGGAGAACCACCTCGTCGTTCAAATGGGTGTGCATCCAATCGATCGCATGCTCGATTTCTTCCGCCGTGCTCATCCCGGTCGAGAGCAGCACCGGCTTGCCTTTTCGGGCCACGTGTTCGATCAGCGGCCGGTGCGTAATGTCGCCGGACGCAATTTTGAACGCGCTTACGCCGAGATCGTTGAGGAAGTCGGCACTCTCTTCATCGAACGGCGTCGATAGAAATTCGATGCCGACCCGCTTTGCCTCTTTGTGCATGGCGCGGAAGGTGTCGAACGACAGTTCCAGCCTGGTCTGGGAGGGGACCGCAGATTTCGCCGACGCCGGACGGTCGGCACGAAACATTTGAAAGTTCACCGCATCGGCGCCGGCCCATTTTGCGGCCCGGACGAGCGCAAGCGCCCTTTCCTTATTTCCTCCGTGATTGAAACCCGCCTCCGCGATTACATAAATCCTGTTGGGATTTTCGGTCAGCAGGCCGTAAAGGTTTTGACTTGGCTGGTCAGCCATATTTGCCTCCTTATAATTTCGACTACTCGTGACAATCCTTTGCCATCAACAAGTGTTGGGCCGGCCTGGCTGAGTCGTTGGATCATAGGCCGGTTTTCAAGCATCTCCGTGCTGTAGCGCACCAGGTCGTCTGACGAAACGCGCCGCACAGGGCCGGCGCTCAGAACGGCGCCATGCTCGTGAAACGCATCTGCGGTTCTCAACTGAATCCGATCGAAGGCAACGGCAATGGTCGGAACGCCGGATGCCAGCAGGTCATATAGCGTTGGCCCGGAACCGGAAATCGCAAACCGGCAGGTCGCCATCGCATCCGCAAATTCCGCGTCGCTCATGGGCGTCGTGCCGATGAATCCGCGCGTCGTAATCGGCATCAGGCCCATGCGCCACAGCTCCTCCGAAATCTTTAGAGCGAATTGCGAGGTCGATCCGCCGCCAAAGGTCACCAGGACGGTGTCCTTGAGCTTGCCTCGGTTGACGGTTTCTCGCGTGATCATGTACTGCGGGCCGAGAAACAGTGCGCGATCCTTGTCGGCCGCGTATGGAAACAGGCGCGTGATGCTGCCGTCGATCGCGACATCCGAATGGCACTGGCCGAGGCCCAGGTCATGAATACTGATGTGGGTGGAGCCCTGCCGCCGTATCGAGGCCGTGATGCCATGCGCTTCACGCAAATCCGTTATGACCACCGGAGGAAATGCCGATGATGCCGTCGTGGTGAAACCCGACGCTTCGATGAATTCGCGGCAGTTTTCCGAAAGCGGAAAGAAAACTACCGGCTGCCGGCGGCTTAGAGCGCGCGCCAGACGCACGCTCCGCATGGCATGGCCGTAACCCAGTTGCGGGCCGGCATCGACAACGATTCCGACTTGTCCTTCGAGATCCATGGGGATGCCCTGGCCGGCCTGGGGATAATCGGTGGGTAATTCGACTTCAGTCTCGTTGCTCATCACATCCATGTGTTTAGTCTTCCTTTCAGCGCCTGGATCTCGTTTCTCCGAAACGGGGTTTGTTCCAGCGCTGTGACCACTCAGCTAATGCACTTACGCTGCCGTTCCAGAGATAAGAATGTCCTTTTTATAAAAGCATCGGCGGGGCCGGCCCAGCGCCTTTGCGCATAAAGCTTTGCGAGATTCGATCGTGCATTCGCACCAAGGTCAGGATGCGGTCAGGCGTCGAGCCGTCGTGCCGGTGGCCAGAATTATGACTTCAGCGGTGATGGATCTGACACGTTGAGAAAAGTCTAAAGTTCCGGAAAGCCGGAACGATACACCTTTTGTGCAACGAAGCAGGCTGCGATGGTGTGGCGCTTCGATTTCAGGCAAAAGGAGTTAAACGGTGGAAATCAACCAGGTTTTAGACGCACTGGAACGCGAGAGGGAACTGCTGCGGGAGTTCCACGAGATTTCGAGTCAGCAGGCCGATCTTCTCGATGATGAGAATCTGGATGGAATGGGCAAGCAGCTGGACACCCGATCCGACCTGATGCTCGAGTTGACGGCCATTGAAAGCACCCTGGGAACCTGGATTACGCAGCTCCGGGCCGAGTCCACCATAACGAGCGGCGTCCTGCATGAGTTGCGCTGCATCAACGAAGAAATCGTGAGTCTGGCCAACGAAATCGTGAGTCTGGACGAACAGATGCACTGGCGGCTGGATCTCATCAAGCAAGAGACTGCCGCGGACCTGAGAGGTTTGAGCCGATCTCAAAATTCCTCATCCGGCAGCTGCGCAACGATTCAGATCAGACCAGATTTCCGGCTTAACGGGTGATCGGATACGAAATGGGGGACGGTTAAATCTTGGTCTCGGGGTTGAGACCGGTTGCGAGGGCTTCGAGGGTTTCCTTGTCTGGAATCTGTGACTTTACAGCGGAAACGTTTTCCTGTTTGATGGCTTCGTAAATCTCGTACCGGTAAATGGAGATGTGGGCCGGCGCTTTGATACCAAGCCGCACGTTATCGCGGCCGATGCGCAAGACCTGAATTTCTATCTCATTACCGATAATCAGTTTCTCATCCTTCTTGCGCGTGACTACCAGCATGCGGATTCCTCCCTATTTATCGGGTCTCTAACTTTTCTGGTCCCATAATAAGCGAGAGACCACCTTCGGGCAAGGTTCTTAAACGAGAGGGTGTCGTACGGAAAGGGCGAGGTCGGTCAAAATCAGCTGGCGGCCAATCATTTTCTTATGATTGACGATCAGCGGAGCCTGGAAATTGCCGGTAGCCTGCCTGGGCTCTTTGCCGACAATGCAGATAGTGAATGCCATACGGGGATCGCCTTCCGCGATTCCAATGGTCTCCCATTCCCGCGCCGGAATCTTAGTGTAGTAGTCGGGCATAACCAGGGCAGGATCGATAACCATAAACCCGATATCTTCTCTGCACGCCATCTGTAACAAATGGAACGGCGCGATTTCGGGGTTGGCCAGCATGCGAAAATCCTTGCATTCCGAGAAGCCGACCAGGCCTTCATCGAAGTGAATGATGGCGTCGCCATCGGGAACTGAGGACCCGCCACCGGGTTCGAGGGACATGATTACGCCTCGCCTGAAACGCGGCGCGAGGTAGCCTGTAAGCGGGTATTCAGCGTGATGAGCTGAGAGAGCGCCAGAAGCCGCTCGAGATCGGAAACGCAATCGGTGGCATCCCGGGAAATGGCGATGAGACGCCTCTGCGCGCAGACACTGGCGTCGTATGACGACGCATCGATCTCAACGAGTGCTTTGTGCTTTGCGCTTTCCAGGCGCAATAGTTCGTTCACTAGCCCATCCATGGGACTTTTCTCCTGTTTTCAGGGCAAAGGGGTCAAACCCCCTCAGTCCTGTTTGGTGTTCGCGTCAACCAGCTTCTGAGCGATGTCCTTCGCGGAAACCGCATACGTACCGGCTTCCAGCTCTGCCTGGACTTTATTGAAGCGCTCCGTCCTCGCTTGATTAACAGAGTTCGCCAGGCGGTTCATTTCCGCAGCTTTCGATGAAACCGCGACGGAATCCGAATCTCCCGTAGCACCTGTCTGATTTGTCGAGTTTGTCGAGTTCGTGCGCGTCAAATCCGCCTTTTGAGCGATTTGCGATCGATCGATACCCTGACTGCTGATGTTGATTCGGTCAATATTCATTGGGGTCTCTTCCTCCATCCAATATATCGGCTGAAGGTTATCAGAACTTTACTTCAAAGTGCACATGTCACAGACCAACCTGTCGTCCAGAACAGTAGCAATCGAGTGCCCAAATTCAATGCTCGGTGACCACGCGGCCGGTCGATCGAGTTCAAGATCCAACGTTTCAATAGTTTACACTTAAGTCCAGCGGTTACCGCCGACCTTGAAGACGCTCCGTTCCTACCCATCCAGCTGTCGGGTAATTGACGGATGGGCGAAATCGTGACATCCCTTAATTTCTGCTGACCAGGCGGGACATGCCGAGCAAAACTTCGACTTCGCCCTCGTGCAGGCCGCAGTTCCTCGCGATATCTGCGATTCCGATACCCCGCTTGGCCATGGTGACGACATGATTTCTCACATCGAAACCAACGGCGGAAGTACGTGCCGTGGCCGGCGCCTGAACCGGCGCTGGCGTGGACAGCTTCGCCAGATGTTCCTGAGCAGCGCCGACAAAGCCGGCATGGCTCGATTCCGCTTTGGACCATTCCGCCTGCAGAGCCTTCAGTGTCCTGGCTGCGCCCCGGAACTTGGAGTTGACGTACAGGACGATCGCCACCATGAACAGCCCATACAAAGCCAGAAACGCATAGATCAAAATGGGATTATGAATTGAGAGATTTAAATCGTTCGCCAGCACTGGTGATCTCCGTGATTCGAATTCCGTAAAAACCGTCGACGGTTACGACTTCTCCACGAGCAAGGATTCTGTTGTTCACGACGAGCTCGACCGGCTGGTCGATGCCCGAATTCAGTTCGATGACCGATCCGACTCCGAGCTTTACGATCTCCTCCAACAGCATTTCCGTTTCTCCGAAACGGATCGCCACTGGAAGCTGCACGTCCATGAGAACCGCGAGGTTCCCGCTGTCGTCAAAATCCGTTTTATTTGGTGAGGCTGAGTTGTCCATTCACTGGCTCCTGTCTTCTCGGGCGGATAAGCCCGGTTATGCCGAAGGATTTGCGCGTGGAATCCATTTGTGCCTTGGCCTGCATTTTGCTTTTGCCTGCCACCTTGATACTGACCGGCCACTCTTTGCGTTGATCCAGCACGATCGTGTCGCCGGCCTGAAGTGAGACCAGCGACTGCAACGGAAACGAAGTTTCCGCCGTCTCGATGCTGACTTTTACGGGAACCTGGCGCAGCAGATGAAGCAGCCCGTCGTCATGGACGATCTTTCGGCGGCTGTATTCTTCCTGGTCGAAGATGTGCATGATCGGCTCGAGCACCAGTGTCGGAATGGCGAGATGCATTTTCGTCAGCGTATCGCGCATGCGGACCTGGAACCCGAAATGGATCACCATTTCGTTCGGCGACGTAATCTGGACCATATGCGGATGTGTTTCCGTCGCCGTCACCGAGAAGTCGATGGTGTAGACCTGCCGCCAGCTTTCCTTGAGATTGTCGACCAGCAGCTTCAAAACGTTCTGGATGATGCTCTGCTCGATTTCGGTCATAGGCCGGACGGTCGTGATGGGCTGGCCAATCCCGCCCAGCAACCGGTCGATTATCGGAAAGACCAGGGCCGGACCGATTTCCAGCGCGGCAAGGCCATCCAGCGGCTTGAGGGAAATCGCGGCATAGCAGGTCGGATCCGAAACCGTGTTCATGAATTCCGAGTAGCTGATCTGCGCGATGTCATCGAGCGAAATCTCGACCACCGTGCGAAGGTAAGCGGACAGGGATGATGAAAAGTTCCGCGCGAAACGGTCGTGCACGAAGTGCAGCGAGCGGATCTGATTCTTGGAAACCCGGTCGGGACGCTTGAAGTCGTATTTCTGGATCTTCTTTTCAATCATTTTCAGCCTGCGCTAACCGCTCGTAAAACCGCTTCGACATCCGGCACAACCTTGGTCAAGCGGCCGCGCAGGCGCAGGGTTGCCTTGGTGTGCAGCTGCGAAACCCGCGATTCGTTGACTCCCAGGAGTGCGCCGATTTCCTTCATCGTGAATTCTTCGTAGTAGTAGAGCGACAGGACGAGGCGCTCTTTCTCGGGCAATTCTTCAATTGCGCCGGCGAGCATCGTCGTCAGTTCATTCGCTTCGAACTTGGTGTATGGGTCGTTGGTTCCGTCGTCCGGATAATAGTTGATGTAGTTGTCGCTGTCTTCGCTGTCGCCCAGGTTCTCGAACGAGCCGACCGTCAGACCGTGCAGCTGGTCGACAAGAGCGTGAAAGTTTTCGAGATCCTCGCCCATTGCCTCGCACACTTCTTCATCGCTGGCGGGCCGGCCGAGCTTCTGGGTCAGTTCCGCGTAGGTTCTCTCCAGGTCCTTGCTCTTTTTGCGAAGCGAGCGGGGCGCCCAGTCGAGACTGCGCAGGCTGTCGAGGATGGCGCCGCGAATACGTACTTCGGCGTAAGTTTTAAACTTGATGTTCCGCTCCGGCTCGAACTTATCGATCGCGTCAAGCAGGCCGATGACTCCGGCGTTGACCAGATCGCGGATCTCAATGTTGCTGGGCAAGCGGACCGCGACGCGATGTGCGATATGTTTGATCAGCGGAAGCGATTCGTTGATGAGTGCGTCTCTCTCCAGTTCGGTCATATGACAGGCTCCAGGGGTAGGACATAATGCGACAGCTCGTCCGCGACGGGAAACACCAGGTCTTCCGGCACGCGCTGCCCGTTAGTCAGATAGGACACAGCAAGGTCGTTGCGGAGCAGATCTCCGGCCAGAGGACCTTTTGAATCGGTTTCATCGATCTTCGTGAAGATCACGCTATTCGGTCTGAAGCGCTGAAACCGGGAAACAATTTTTGTAATGTCTTCGGAACGCGTTGTGGCGCTGATGACGAGTTGCACTTTCGCATCTGCCGTTGCCGTTACCGTTTCCAGCTTATTCAGCCGGGCAAGATCCGAAGGACTCGAACCGGGAGTGTCGATCAGAATGAGGTCGCGGTCGTCCAGACCCGCCACCAGATCTTTCAGCGTGGCGACATCAGCGCAGCTGTAGGTCGGAACGCTGAGCAATTCACCGAACCGGCTCAACTGTTCCTGGCCGCCGACGCGGAACAGGTCCGTCGAAATCAGCGCGACTTTCTTTTTCATTCTCACCGCCGCATGACCGGCGATTTTCGCGATGGTCGTGGTCTTTCCGACGCCCGTCGGTCCCACAAATACGCTGACCATCCGGGTGCGGGCCTGCAGTTCCGCCGGCGGCGCAATCACAATCTGATCCGCAAGCAGACGGCGGACTCGATCGCGCAATTCCGTAGGAGCCGGGTTGCCGCGGGCTCCCGTCGAGATGAGGTGATCGGCCAGATCCGCTTCGATGCCCTGCCGAAGCAGCTCGGCATAAACCCCGCCGTTTTCAGATCTGGCGGGAATCGCCTTGCTGAATGAACGGAACGATCTTTTCAGCTCGCTGATCTCATCGATCAACTCATCCATGCGCGCGTCGCGGACCGGCGCCGGAGTAGCGGGGGAAATCAGGGGTCGCACCCCTAATTCCTTGGAAATAGGGGAAGAAACCACAGGAAGCACCGAAGGCACATGCGCTTTCTGCGCTTCCAGTGGTTTCGTTTCTTCTTCCAGAGCTGCCGTAATTTCCCAGGCTTCCTTCTTGAACAATCCAAATCCGCTGCGTTCCGCAACCGACCGGGTGTTCAGGATAAGTGCATCGCTGCCGAGGTCCCGTTTGACGTCTTCCAGACCCTCTTGCAACGATCGATTCCTGTAGGTTTTGACTTTCATTGTCCGGCAACTCCAAGAGAGACAATCTGAATATTCGGCGGAATGTCGTTCGGCGAAATCACCGAGAGCTGCGGCATGAACCGCTCGATCAGCTTCCGCATGTGGAATCGCAGTCCGCTGGAGCACAACAAGGTCCATTGCGACGACATCGTTTTCTGGCAGGCCTCGGTCAGGATTCTCACCAGCTGTTCGAACGTGTTGGCATCCACGGCCAGGTACGTCCCGGCATCATTGCGGATGACCGCCTTGTTCAACCGTTCTTCCCAGTGCGGCGCCAGCGTAATCACGGGCAGTTCGCCGCTGTCGTTCGCAAGTCCTTTGGTGATCGACCGGTTCAGCGCGCCGCGGGTGACTTCCGTGAGCGTGACGTGATCCTTGGTCTGGGTTCCGTAATCCGCAAGCGTCTCGAAAATCGTGACCAGGTCGCGAACCGAGACTTTCTCGCGCAGCAGGTTCTGCAGCACTTTCTGGATCTCGCCGATGGAGAGGGTCTTCGGTACAAGTTCTTCAATCAGCTTGGGATGCGTTTCCGCGACATAGTCGATGAGGGCTTTCACTTCCTGGCGGCCGAGCAGCTCGAAGGCATGGCCGCGGATCGTTTCCGTCAGGTGGGTGGCCAGCACCGTCGCCGGATCGACCACCGTGTAATTCATCAGCTGTGCGCGATCGCGGTTTTCCCTGGTGATCCACACCGCCGGCAATCCGAATGTCGGCTCGTTGGTCGGTGTTCCGTCGATCCTGTCCGTAACGTTGCCTGGATCGATGGCCAGAAACTTGTCTGCGGCCAGCTCGCCGCGGGCGATTTCGACGCCCTTCAGCAGAATCGCATACTGGCGCGGACCGAGTTTCAGGTTGTCTGTAATATTGACGGGCGGCACGATCACGCCCATATCCTGCGCAATCTGCTTCCGGATCGAGCGGATCCGGTTCAGGAAATCGCCGCCTTGCTGGACATCGACCAGGCCGATCAGGCCGTAGCCGATCTCGACCGCAAGACTGTCGATCTTGAGGAACGATGTCGTTTTTTCGGCCGCCGCGTCATCCTTGACCGGCGCATCCGTGGCCGGCTCGCTCGCGCGTTCCTTCGCGGCCTTCGCCAGCGTGAAAGCGATGAAGCCCAGGGTACCGGCGAGGAAAAAGAACGAGAACTTCGGAAAGCCCGGAATCAAACCCAGGCCCCCGACAATGCCGGCTCCGAAGAAAACCGGCTTCGGATTCGAAAACAGCTGCATCGAAACGTTTTCGCCCATGCTGACGTCGGAGGCCGAACGCGTTGTTACCAGGCCGCCGGCGATCGAAATCAGGAGCGAAGGAATCGCGGTGACGAGGCCGTCACCGATCGTCAGAATCGTGAACGTGGTCAGGGCCGTCACCACCGGCATTCCGAACTGGAAAACCCCGATGAACAAACCGCCGATAATATTGATCAGCGTGATGAGAATCGAAGCCATCGCATCACGCTGCGTGAATCGGATGGCGCCATCCATGGCGCCGTAGAATTCGGCTTCCTTGCCGATCTCCGCCCGTCTTTCCCGCGCTTCCTGCTGGTCGATGATCCCCGCATTCAGGTCCGCGTCGATCGCAAGCTGCTTGCCCGGCAACGCATCCAGCGTAAACCGTGCCGTCACTTCCGAAATACGGACCGCTCCATGGTTGATCACGACATACTGGATCACGATCAAAACCAGGAAAATGATGATGCCTACTGCATAATTCCCCCCGACGACGAACTGTCCGAAAGCCCGGATCACATCCCCCGCAGCAGACATTCCCTGGCTGCCGTTGAGAAGAATGAGCCGCGACGACGCGATATTCAGCGAAAGCCGGAGCAGTGTCGTCATCAGAAGGATCGAAGGGAACGAAGAAAACTGAACGGGCTTGAGTAAATAGACCGCCGACAAAAGAATGACTACAGATAGCGTGATATTTGCCGATATCAGTATATCGAGAACGATCGTCGGCAGCGGGATGAGCACCGCGATCAGGATAATGATGATTGCAATCGGCATTGCGATCTGAGACTTCATGACGGCCTCGATAAAGCAAGCGCGGTGCCAACCTGCAGAATTTGCCTGGCCCAGCTTCAGGCGGGCGCCATAAATACCGCAACTACAGTCAGATAGAGCAAATCTCGCTTCATTTCCCGAGCCCGGGAAAATACCGAACCCGCTCACGAAAGGCAGCTTTCCGACGGTCTCGCTGTCAGTATTGTGACGCACGCACAAAGCAGATCTGCCTTTTGTGCCTTTTGAGGCTAAACTCCCCGTTCACTACCAGGAGAATGCGTCGGATTTGTGACAGCCGCTAATCGGCTTCGGATTTTATGGGCCTGTCGAAATGAAAGGAGCTGTAACGAAGAATCCAGATCGCCACGGCAAGTGCAACAACCGTTGCGGCAATGAGTCCGAGCTCGACGAGCATATTGTGGAATTGGGCGGGGTTGCCTTCCTGTTTCGTCGATGTCGCCGTAATGACCAGCATCCGCCGGATGCCGGCGATGATACCTATAATAAGGAACGGTTCAGCCCTGAGAATGTGAGATTCCAGCGACACCGCGACTGTATAGACAATCTCCATCGTCATCATCACCAGAAGCACGACATTGAGAATCTCGATCGCATGGTCTTCGATTCCCGGCGGCCCCAGCAGCACAGCCTGGCTGAGGTCATAAACGCCGGAATAAAGAAGCGATACGGCAATCAGGACTAACGCGATGCCGATCAGCACCAGTACAGCGCTCTCCGACATGCCAAGTAGATGAGCCGCCCGCAAGGGCCACGATTTGGATCGCGAATTACCGGCGTGCCTGTCTTCAGCCATGGCCGGATTGTAACGGCATTATCCTGCGCGGCCAAGAACGAACCTTTCATAGACCGGCTTCGCGGTTTCTCGCCTTAGAATCATTAAGAACGGGGAGGCCACAGCCTATGGACGACAGAAAGGTTCCGACGATCGAAGCCCTTGATGCCGCATTTAAAGCACACCAGACAAAGAAGGTTGAAGATCGCGAGAAAGAAGCGGCCTGGTTTCTCGGCGCGATCAACAAATCAGATCCCTTGAAGCGAGAGATCTTACAAGTACTGCAGTTGATGAGAAATCAGGCCGGCATGGACCCGGAAAAGTTCGTGATGTCCCCCGACGACATTTCGCAATGGATTTTGCAAATCTCCGCTAGATTCTTTTTCATTGGCTGGGAGGCGCGTGGGGCTACGAACGACCAGCGGCGGGTCCACTAAATCGGCAGTAGATCGATGAGGCTGCCTGCGGCCTGGGCCAACGGCTTAGGCTTCATTCGTCAAAAGGAGCGCTTTCATGCGGCGGCACATTGCACGATCATTGCGTTTCAGCGCAACAGAACCAGGGTCACGTGCGTTTCCGCTGCCGCCACGGACGCACACTGATCGCATTCCTCCGGTCGGCGCGCTCCTGCGTTGCCAGCTCAGCCTCACTAATTTCGCCCAATTCGTGCTCGTAAGCTTCGACGGCCGCGGCAAGGGAGCGGAGCCGCCGTTCTTTCGCTGCCCGCTCTGCGAGCGCCAGATTCACCCATCCACTCAGCGAAGCCACACGGCCTTCCGTGACCGCCTGGTTGGCAGCCTCGATCAGCTCGGAATCTACCGTCACCGTCATGCGTTCCTTGCTCATGTCGGGATACTAACAAAAGTATGACATTTATCCGATGCGTGGAGATCGCGCCATAGGCCTTCCGAACTCTCGGGTTTATCAATTTACTCCCCGCCCAGCCACGAACCCGGGTCTTTCGCACACAACTGGTTAACAGCCGCGGCGTTCCACGCCGCTTTTTGGCTATTGCCGGCACTCACTCGCCGGTACGTAGAATGCGCATGGGATCCATGGTCGCGGCGCGCCACGCTGGAATCAGCACCGCACCACAGCCGACCACAGCCAGCGCGATCATTGAAGATGTCAGCGAAACGGGACTCCACAGGCTGCTCTCCGTCCAGGCAGCGATTGGACGATGGAGTATCGCGACGAGCGCCAACCCAACGCCCATTCCCAGCGCAATTGTCATCATTGCGGATGTAAAGATCTCACGGAGAATACGCGCATTTGATGCGCCCAATGCCATGCGCAGCGCAAACTCTCGCGTGCGCAGTGAAACGGCACATGAAACGACACTGTACATGCCGACAGCGGCGAGAGCGAGAGCCAACGCCGCACACGCCGAGAACAGATATGCGGAGAACTGCTGACTAGCCCACCCATTTTCCCAAAGCCTTTCTTCGAGACTCGAGTTACCCATAAGAGGTTGGTCAGCATTTATTTCTGCAACCTTCCGTTTCAGTTCCTCGGCAATTCCTTCGGGCGCTCCAGACGTTCGGACGAGGAGCAAGACGGCACCTAACGCCCGTAACGAGTAAGGCACATAAACCTCTGGCAACACCGGTCTTCTGAGACCATCGTTGCGTACATCACCGATGACACCGACAATCTCAATCTGATCGTTGGCAGGCGACTTCGTCGATCCATCCCAGTTCTTAGCCAAGACGGCGAGCCGTACTCGTTGTCCTATCGGATTGCCATTCGGCCAATATCGCCGTGCCAACGTCTCATTGATCAGGCCGACGTACGCGCGACGACGGTCCTCCGTGTCCGTCCAGATTCGCCCGGCGCGAATCGGCACTTGGATCGTCGGGAAATATTCTCGGCTAACTTCCTCGGTTACGACCTCCTGGTCGGCGTTCGAGACGCCAGGAATCTCGATGAGGCTTCGCCTTGGCACGACAGGCGGCGGCGGTTGAGGCCCAAGAAGAGCGGCAGACTCAACACCTGGCACGCTGACAGCCGCACTCCTGAGCCGCTCCGCATAGTCCGCCATTTCTTGCGTTCCAACTGATCCGCGAAGCGTCCCGGTAAACACGGCAACGTTTTGAGGGTTGTAGCCAAGCGGCGCAGTCGTGAGCTCGACAAGCGTCCTCAGCGCAGCTCCGGCAGCGGCCAGCAGAACGACAGTTGCCGCACATTGGACCAGTGTCAGGAGACGATGAGTGCGTGCCGTGCCCCTCCTACCAACCTCGCTTCGGCCGCCCACACCACTCAGCTTCGAACGTGATAGGGCCAACGCTGGTGATAGCCCTGCTGCTAATCCAGCAAGCACCGCAACCACAGCGGCGAACACCAGAACACGAATGTCGATGGTGATAGCCATCTCCCAGGGAATGAGACCAGGGGGAACCCACGCGATGATCACAGCGAGCAACCCATACGCGACGGCGACGCCAAAGACGCCACCGGTCATCGACAATACGAGGGACTCCGTGAGCAATTGCTGCAGAATCCGTCTCTGCGAGGCGCCGACGGCGCGCCGCACCGCCAATTCGTATCGCCGCTGAATTCCCCGCCCGATGAGGAGAATCGATACGTTGGCGCAGCCAATCACGAACAGCAATGTCACCGCACCTAACAGAATTCCCAGCATGTTGTGCAGGTTGCCTGCTTCATAATCGCGCAACGTCGTCAGGCTCACCCTCACGTCCCGCCGGCCGCCTCTGCTCTTGGCGGGATCAAACTGTTGTTGTTGAACCAACGCCTGCAACTCCGCAGTCGCCGCCGCTGTCGATACACCAGGCCGAAGGCGTAGCAGGGTCAGGGTCGAACGCTGGCCATTGTTGGAGGGATACGGTATATAGAAAGCAACATTACTGAATCTGAATCGCTCGGGCATGACGCCGATGATGGTGTACGGCTGGTCGTCCACCTGAAGGGTACGGCCGATTACATTGGACGCGCCGGCATAGTGCGTTTGCCAATAGCGATAGCTCAAGACCACGACGGGTGCCGAATCGCTTGTCGGCGAAGCCTCAAGAGACGAGTCGTCCGTGAATGTACGCCCGACGAGCGGTGGCACGCCCAGCATTCGAAACACGTTCTGCGAAAGCTTTCCTGCTTGAACCATGTCGGGTATGCCTTCATTTTTCGTCCACACCCAGGACGTCTCCCATAAGATGACGGCATCCAGCGATCGCGCTTGTCTCAATAAATGAGCCTGGTCGCCTGTGAGAAAGGTGCGCATGGACGGCCCGGCTCCCTCTGCTTGCGACATGACAACTAAACGGTCTGCGCCGGTATATGGATAGGGATTCAAAACGAGACCTTCGACCGCACTGAATACAGCCGTCGCCGCACCAATACCGAGCGCAAGAGACACAATCGCTCCGGCGGCATAGCCGGGATTCCTCGTCAGCGTTACGAACGCATAGCGCAGGTCCTGCCGCAGTTGGTCCAGCCATGTCCATCCCCAAACCTCACGGCTGGACTCTGTTATGAGCGAGATATTCCCGAACTCGCGGCGTGCCTGCCGCAACGCTTCGTCCCGCAGCAGGCCCGACTCCATCAATTCGTCGGTCCGCTCGGCGATGTGTGCAGCAATCTCCACCTCAACTTCGCGCCGTCTTTGCCAAAACCAATTCATGACCTTACCGGCTTCATGACTCGTGCTATGCCTTCAAGCATCCGCTCGAAGCTTGATGTCTCGCTTTCAAGGTGTTTTCTGCCCAAAGCCGTGATTTTGTAAATGCGAACACGGCGGTTGTGTGCAGACAGCCCCCATTCCGCAGCAACTGCCTTAGCCTTGAGCATCCGCTGGAGCGCCGGATACAGGGAACCTTCTTCGACCTGAAGCAGATCGCCGGACAGTTGCTTGATGCTCTGCACCAGTGCGTAACCGTGAGACGGGCCGCGTCGAAGAATCTGAAGGACCATCATCTCCAACGCGCCGGGGAAAAGATCGCGTTCGGAATCACTCATAATTGTTTGCTCTAGGCCTAGAGTAAACAAGTATAAATGCAGAGGTCAAGCACGATTGGAGCAAAAGCCTGGAAATGCCGGCTGCACACTCGGCCTGCGCGATGGGCAGGAATGAGACCAGCCGCGAAAGACACCAGTACAGGGAGGAGGCCTGACGCCAGCTGTGGAAGGCAGTATGTAATGAAAGCAGAATGGATATCAAGCCACATTGGACTTTAGATCAATTTCCAGGTTTAAGGGCATTGACGTGGATTGCGGACACGGGATGTCGTGTGACAGAAGCGGACTTCGTGGCAATTCCGATGGGATTGCCAGACCTTGTGGCGTTCGCTTGACGTTCAAGCCTGTTTGGAAAAAGAACCGCCATCTACTTGATGCGCGCGATGGCCTCCACGAACAGGCTTCTCACATCCGACAGGTGCGTGGCCGGGTCATTGTTGTAGTCCATCATGCGATGTAGGTACGAGCGGTCCTTCGTTCGGGCCTCCACGATTTCGCGCACCAGTTCGCCTGCCGGACGGCGATGGTGAAAGGCCCCGACGACGTCGAGTTGGGCGCGTTCGACCGCGCAATAGATGCTCCACGTCGTCGCTGTGGCCGGGCACTTGCGATCGTCGGCGCGATTCCAGACCGCGTCCGATGTGATTATCGTTGCGGCGCGTTGGAGAATCTCGCGGTCGACCGCATTCGGCGGCACTTCCTGCTTCCCGTCGAGCTGGAATCGAATTGCGCTGTTGCTGACGCTGAAGCCCGAGATCGGAAACCAGCCGACATAGGTTCTTGCGACGCCCGTGCCGCCGGTGTAGATCTCAATCTCGATGTCGTCTGTTGACTTGTCAAGGTCGGCGGCGCCTTGAGTCCGGACGCGGTCTTCGACCAGGCGGAAGAACTTCTGGAGGTCCGCGAACGTCGTCTCCGGATCGTTGTTGTAGTCGACGAGTCGCGCGGAGTACTTCTTCGTGGTCACGACGTTGACGACTTGCCGCGCCTCATACATCACTGGGGATGCAAGATCGCTCATCTTGCCGGCCCAGACTTCGCTCGGCTTCGCATCACGACGCCAGAAGCCGGTGACAATGCCGGGGACGCGCCGTAGGGTGAAGATCGGGTTCTCGTCGAAAAGGATGCCGCACGAACCTTCCTGGCCGTCCTTCGTTGCGTGAAATCGGCAGTCCGAATGCTCCGGCTGATTGGCGCCCGCATCGTCTGCGGCTTGTTGCAATGCGCACATCAGACTGAAGGTCTTCGCATGCATTGGGCAGTCGCCGGTGCTCTTCTTGTCCCAATATGCAGGCGTTGGGATCAGTCGCGCAGCGCGGTTGACGATTGCCGCAGCCCATGGTCCGACGTCTGCTTTAGTTGTCGGGGCCTTTGTCGTCGGCAACGGCGCCACCGTTTGGGTTTCCGAAGCCTGCGTGATCAGCACTGCGCTGAGGAGTGTGGCGATTGTGAACAGCCGCATCGTTCTACTCCGGCTACGCGTTTTCAACGTCACAGCTATTATTACTAGCCAACATCATAAAGGTCCTCCGAGGCTCCTATCGCCAGCCCCTTGAGGCCAGGGCCACGAGATTGTCCACAGATAAGCGGCTGCCGGCACGGGCGTTCGCGCTGCGAACCTGATCCGGCGATATCCCCGAGTTGCGCATTCTCACGAAATCGTCGATTTTGATGCCTGTGTAACCGAGACTTTGCATCTCCCGCACGTAATCCGGATCGACGCCGTGATTGCGAAGCTCGGTCAAGGTGTCGAGCGGCAGTTTTGCATATCCAAGTGCGCCGAGTTCGCGTGCGTAATCCGCATCGATGCCGTGGTTCCGAAGTTCGATCAGTCTGTCGAGAGTCAGGTTCGAGTATCCGGCGGAGGCAAGTTCCCGGCTGTATTCGGCGTCGACGCCATGATTGCGAAGCTGGATGAGTGTGTCGACGGGAAGCTTCGGATAGCCCTGCGCCGCAAGGTCACGTGCGTAGTCCGCATCCACGCCATGGTGACGGAGCTGGACCAGTTCATCCAGAGGCAGCTTCGCGTAACCCAAGCTTGCCAGGGCACGAATGTATTCTCCATCGACGCCGGAATTCCGGGCGCGAAGGAGATCTTCAATAGAAAGCTTCGGCAGGCCTGCAGCCGCGAGATCGCGAATGAAATCGGGCGAGACGCCGTGCCGCGACAGGTTGAGTAGATTGCCGAGTGTTCCGCCGTTATATCCCAACCGGCCCAGCTCGCGAAGATATGAAAGGCTGATGCCTTGGCGCGCGGCCTGAACAAGTTCGACGAGATGCGCCGGGCGAGCATAATGCTGAGCAACAAGCTCATCCAGGAAGGCGAAGCCGATATCCGTGCGTGCGAGCAGACGCTGCTCGACCAGGCCTGGCCGCTCGAAACCCCGCTTGGCGAGTTCGTCAGGAAACGTCGCGCTGGCTGCAAAGGTATATGTCCCGGCGCCAACGCCGTTTCGGATAACCCCCTCGACGGCAAATGTCCCGGCGTCGCGCCGCATATCGAAATGCACGGGACCTCCAACACCGGGGAATCCTGCCGGAAGCTCCGGCGTGTGGTCGAGGTCGATGGTGGTTGAATAAGAACTGCCGCCTTCTCTCAGTTGGAGATGCAGGATTCGCGCCTGACCTGTGGGACGAACTTCCCATACACCAACGGCGTCCGCGGATTCCGGCGATACGGCTTGCACAAGGCCGGCTACCGCGAGCCCGAAGGTTGAACGCCCCGGCAACTTGACGGGCGAGCCTGGCGCCGCAGGCTGCCGGGCGGCTGTTGTCGCTGCGGCAATCGGGATCAGTAATGCAAATAGGATTCCGAGGGCCAGAAGATGACTGCGCAGCGCAGGCAGTGTACGGTTGCGAGCGCCGTCGAGCACTGCCAGCAGGCGCTTTTCAAGCTGCCCCGAACCCGCCATGCTCACGACAAGCGCGGTTTGCCGGCCGCTCTGGAGCGAATAAGCGATGTCCAGCAGATGGCCGGCATACTTGCGCGGTTCATCGGTTCCAAGAGAAAGCACACGATCATCACTTGCCAGCTCGCGCTCGACCCGGAGACGGCGTGCAATCCACCAGGCACCCGGATGGACCCAATAAACCGAACACACCACGGCCGCCAGAACCTGAGTCAAACAATCATTCCGCACCACATGCGCTATCTCGTGGAGTAGTACGGCCCTGCGGCGATCCTCTGACCAGGTATCCGCGATCGCCGGAATCACGATCGCACCGCCCAGAATTCCGAATGCAGCCGGCATGATCTGCTCGTGGCTGCGCCATAGTTTGATCCTTCGCCCGGCGCGCATTCGTTGACAACACTCCAGCAGCAGGCGCTCCCATTCCGGATCATGGACTTCGCCTGCGCCACGCATCAGCCGCCCTGCCGAAAAGAATTCGGCAATCAGACGAAGCAGCAGAACAAATGCCACGCTTGCGTAAACAAGTTCGAAAGCGCGGAACCAGGGGAAGCCTGCCGGATTCGCCTGCAACGAGCGTTGCTCCATTGAAATGTTCAACGGCTCTGCGATCTGGACAGAATCGAACGGGGAATGTGGTTGGCCCGCAACGATGCCCGGAGATTCGATAAGGTTTTCGGGCGCCGTCGTCACGATGGTCCAGGGCGGCAGCACAAATGAAAACACAGGAACCAGCAGGAACCCGGCGGCGGCCAGTGTCCAGACCAGATGACGCGTCGCCGCGGACATCCGGCGGCCCCACAATGCCTGAAGCAGCCCGGCGGCAAGAAAAAGAATCGAGGCCTTAAGAAGGATGGAAATCGGTGTCATCATTTGTCTCCGTGTTTGCGGGATTGCTTCAACAAGGCGCTGAGACGTTTGTATTCTTCGTCCGATATGGCGGCGCCGGACGTCGCATCGAGCAGGGCGGCCATGGCCGAGCTTGGCGAATTGTCGAAAAATGTCCGTACCAGATCCTTCAAAGCGGAACGGCCTGCGTCTTCAGGAGCAGTCGAGGGGAAGTACATGAACCGCGGACCATCGTATTCTCTGGCCAGCAGTCCGCGCTCGATCATGATCTCGAGCAGCTTGCGTACGCTCGATGGACTCGGCGCGTCCGGCAATTCCGCCCGGATCTCCTCGACCGCCGCCCGGCGGCGGCGATGAAGAATCTCCATGATCTGGCTCTCGCGCCGTGTGAGATGAATTCGTCTGAGTCTCGGCATCGAAACACTCCGTAGGGCGATTTTTTTCGCTGTGGGCGAATATATTCGCCATTGGACCCGGAGTCAAGGGATTCTGTTCACTTAATTTGACTCCCCGCCTAAGCTAGGCGGGGAGTTTCAGGGCGAATGCGTGGCCGTGGGCTGTGAAGGCGAAGACCCGGCGGCCATCCACAAGCGTGGTCGAAGCCGGCCAGAGCAGATCCAGCTTGCGATTGTTCTGTTTCGCTACAGCTGCTGGCGGAACTGCCGCTTGAAGTGAGCCATCCGTAGCGCGGAGCGCGTAGGTTTGCTGGCCGACGGAATACATGACGGCGTTGTCATGGGCGGCGAACATCCGGATAGGTTCTCCGGCGTCGCGGCTGCCGATCTTCAGGGTTTGGTTATGGGTCCAGGCGCGGGCGCCGGAGAC
This sequence comes from Terriglobia bacterium, assembly GCA_036496425.1. Taxonomy (NCBI): domain Bacteria; kingdom Pseudomonadati; phylum Acidobacteriota; class Terriglobia; species Terriglobia bacterium. Next base: position 20,730 of record DASXLG010000248.1, read on the forward strand.
CGCGTCGAAGGCGTCGACGAAGACCTGAACCGTGTGGGTGTTGATATCCGGCACCACGCTCGCAACGAAGATGCGGCCGGCGGCGTAGGCGATCCAGGCCTGATCGATGCGCTGTTTTCCTTTCCAGGTGGCGAGCTGTTTGCGGTCGCCTGTGCGCACGTCGACGCGATAGAGGAAGACGCTGTTCAGGTCGGCCTGGCTTCCGGCGGCATAATATAAATAAGGTAGCGGGTCCTTCACGGCGACCGACGCGGTAAAGCGTTCGGTTGGGAACCGCCACGCGAGGGCGCCGGTGTCGGGATCAAGCCCGACGATCGAGCGATCCAGCGGGACGCCCTCGGCGTCCTGGGCAGACTTCCGGCCGGCGCTCACCAGACGATCTCCGATCAAAACCGGATCGCCGGCCACATCGAAGCCGACATCCGACACCCATAGCAGCCGATGATCCCGCTTCAGTTCCGCGATCGTGCGGCGGCCCTCTTTCGAATCGAGTCCGGTGAGATCCGCGTATCGCGCCAGTTCCTTTCCGCTGCGCGCCTTGTTTCCTTCGGCCTGCGACAGCCGTGCTTCGAGCAGCACCAGCGGAGGATAATCCGGATCGAGCGACGATGCTTTGGCGGCGAAGACGCGCGCTTGAACCAGATCATGCCTGGCCAGATATGTCCGTGCCAGCTCCGTCTCCGTGTCCTTGTCCGTCACGGCGTTTGCCTGCGCTGCCGTCGCATATTCCTTGATGCCCGTGACGTCGAGGATAAAGAGCCGGCCCGCTTCGGCCAGGACGGCGGGCGTTTCGGGTCCTTCGTAGTGCCAGATTTGTTTGCCGGTTGCGGTCTCAACGGCGGAAATCTGAAGCGGCGAATTGTAGACGACGGCCGTGCCGTTCAGGAAAGTCACGCCGGGTCCCATGTCGACCGACGGGTATTCCCAGATTTTGGCGCCGTCCAGCGTGAAACCGTAAAGCGTGTTGTTCGATCGCACGACGAGGCCATCCTCGTCGACGCGGTCGAGCAGAACGCCGCGGTCCGTCACTTTGATGGTGTTGAGGATTCCTCCGGAGGCTGCGTCGAGAACCAGGATATCGCCCTGAGCCGTACCCAGGTAGAGCCGGTTCCGGAGCAGCCGGAAATGTTGCACCCGCCTCTGGACCGGCGTGCGCCACAGCAGGCGGAATTTCGTCAGGTCGATGGCGCAAACCTCGAAGTCTTTCGACAATATATAGAGGACGTTGCCCTGAGCCATAGCTCCGGCCAGCCACTTCGGCCCCGCCACTGTCCGCAAGACGTCGGCGTATTGTTCGATCGCGATTTCGCCCGCAGCCTTCCCGGTTTCCAGATCGACAAAGAAAACGCGCCGCTCCGGCTCGAAGACGGCCAGGCCCTTTTCCGTCAGGAGCTCCGAGGGTTTCTCCGAGTGGACGCTCACGGACCAGGCGTCGCTCCCATCCGATTTGCGGATGGCCCGGTACGTGTCCCGGGATTTGAAGATGAAAATCTCGCCGTACGCCTTCGTGCGCGCGGTCCATGGCGCCTCGGTGCCGTCCACGGCCAGGTCGTCCCGTCTCCACAGACGATCGCCCGTGCGGCCCTCAAGGAGATCGAAACGCTGCAGAGCCGGGTAATAGATGTAGACGTCGGTGCCGATCGGCGCGAATCGCGGGGCATCGTTTCCGAAATCGGCGAGTTCGCTATGCCAGCCCAGGCTGCCGTCCTTCGCAAACGCATATAAGCCGATTTTCCGTTGCGCAGGAGGAGCGTTCGCGTCGATCGAGGCCACGAGGGTGAGGGTGTCGTTGCCATAGGCATTGGTGAGAATGATGTTTTCATCCGCCACTTCCACACGGCGGACCGAACCCTTTTCGAGATTCACGAACTGCAGGACTGTCGACTTGCCGTTGCGTTCGGCGTAGACAGCGCGCTGCAGGGGTGTCGCCTTTCGTGGAGCAAACAGATCCCGCTGGTTATGAAACGCCGCCGCGTTGTTCGCGCGGATCATACCGCGGATGGGATTGGCATACATGGGATCCCAGTTCGACAAGACCGTCTTTTCGGATTCGGATTGCGGAAGGGCGCGCATCAAAGCGTCGCTGGCCTCGTCGAGACGGTTCAGCTTCTCGAGCGCGAGGCCGCGGTAATAATTGGCAGCGGGATATTGGGGATCGCTGGCAATCGTCCGGTCGAACGCTTTCAGCGCACCCGCGGCCAGATCATTCTGGAGGAAGTACACGCCGCTCGAAAATGCCTGGAAGGCTTCGATGCTGTGGCCGGTGGGAGCCTGCTTCTCCGGTCCTTGCGCGGCGGCGACAATCAGGACGGCGAGTTGTCTGGCGAGATCGCCCTGCAGCTTGAAGAGGTCTTTGAATGGGCCGTCTGCCGTACTGGCAGAGCGGATAACCTCACCGGTTATGGGATCGACAATGCGTCCGATCAGCCTCACGTCATTGCCGGTTGTCTGGAAGCTCCCGATGATCAGGGCGTCGACGCCGATCGCCTTACCGATCTCGCGGGCGGTGGCAGCGGGAAGCTGATCGAACTTAGGGATCTCCACGTCATGAACCGTATCGATCACGCGGGCGCGCTCGACGACGGTGAGGCCGGTCACCTGCGCGAGCTCGGCGGTGATGGTTTCGGCAATGCCGGCGGTGTAGGGATCGAGCGCGCTGTCGCCGCTCAGGTTGAGGAAGTTGAGGACCGCGACGCGATGGATGGTCTTCGGCTGCTGTTTCGCAACCTTTTCGGTCGATGGGACGGACGGCACGCGAGCCGCAGGACGCGACAGCCTGGAGCCTTCTCGATCGACCGCGCCTACGGAAGAGAAGAAGTACACGGCGACGAGGATCAATGCGATGGCCGAAGCGGCGAGAAGTGCGGTGCGGCCTTTGGATAATTGCAGCTTTGGCGCCTCGAGGCCCAACGCAACCCGGACTTGGTCAACGGAGTTGTAGCGGTTCTTGCGATCGATTTCGATGCAGCGTTCTACCACGCCCTTCACATCGCCGGGCACGCCGGGCGGAAGCTCGAGCGGCGCGGGCGGTCTGGGGCGTACGCCCGACAACATTTCACCGAGAACGCGGCCGAAGCAAAACAGGTCTGCGCGGGCGTCGCATTTCGCGCCCATTGCCTGTTCGGGAGCGCCGTAGGCAGGCGTGCCGCCCGGAGTGTTTCCTGTTTCGAAATCGACGGGATCGATCGGGCGGGCCTGTCCCAAATCCAGGATTTTCACGTGGCCGTCGCGGGTGAGCATGAGGTTTGAGGGTTTCAGGTCGAAATGGATGTGTTTCATCTCATGGATCGCCTTGAGACCGTTAAGGATCTCGACGACGATGGCCTGCGCTTCGCTCCAGGAAAGCGGTCCTTCAAGGAGACGGTCGGCGAGAGTGCGCCCGTCGATGTACTCCATGACAAGGAGTTTGGTTCCGTCCTCTTCCACGAAGTAAAGATAGATGCGGCACACGTTGAGATGCGTGACCTGGTGGGCAATGAAGACCTCGCGCACCGGGGCGCCGGGGAGATTATGGAAGACCTTCACCGCGACGACTTGGGCCGTGAGCGTGTCTAAGGCTTTATAGACAATGCCGGAGGTTCCCCGGCCGAGTTCGCGTTGGAGGTGGTATCTATTCATATATGGAGTGGCGGCATTATATGATTTCCGGTAAAAGTGTCAACGGATTGAGGTTTTGGGTTAAAGCTGCCCCATTCCCCGCCTTTCCAAGGCGGGGAGGCTGCGCGCATCAAAGATTCCAGAATTGCGCGCAGCCGGGGCGGTTAGTAACTTCCATCAACAATAGGTTCTACAGCGGGGGTTCCGCTTTAATCAGCGACGCATCCAGCGGCTGACCCGTGTTCTGCTCATACGCCTGAACCGCCTTGCCGATGATGCTCACCAGCGCCGCAGCCAGGCCCGCATCCTGCTGAACCGTGCCCGTGGTCTGGCTCTTCACAATCGACAGGGCCAGCTCAATGATCTCGAGAGCGAAGTTGGTGTTCATTGCGCCTCCTCAAATGCCCGGATCGCGGTGGTCAAGTCCGAGAGATTCTGATTCAGCGTGTCGAGATACTGCTGCGGAGGAGCGTTCGTCGTCATCGCCCCGCGATAGGCGATCCACGAAGCCCGCGCGAGATTGTACGACTTGATCAGCGCATCCAGCGCCGGTTTAGCCGAGCCGTCGAGCGGAAGCACCCGCGCCTGATCGATCGTCACTCCGGCGACCATCAATGCGTCGTACGCCACCGAATCGGCCTGATTCAGCGCGCCCGGATGGACGACATAACGGTTGGCGCACGCCGAAAGCGAGATCACGAGCGCCAGGACAAGTAAAAGCCCAAACTGATGTTGTGCTGCAAATTCAATCATGGTCGTTTCTCCTTTCATAAGCCGCCCCTGCAGGTTTTGCAGAGGTGTAGATACGCCGCCGTCAGCGCGGCCCAGCCGCCGCGAAGCCAGAACTGCCATCGTTCGAGGGCCGCGACCCGCTGGTAGAGATCGCGGATCCCGGCCAACTCGCCTTCGATGTACCCGAGAGCCCGGAGGATTTCGTCATCTTTGTTCATAACGGCCTCCTCCGGACCTGCCGGTCAGATCGCGTACGATGTCGAGGATGTTTTTCGACGACTCGTCCGCCCGATGCACGACGTCCAGCAGGTCATCGCTGTCGGCGAAGACTTCGTGACTCAGGTCGAAAGTGTCACTGCCTTCCTGCGCCAGCTTCGCGGTGACATAGAGAGATGTGGAAATGGTCACCATCTCGCAGGCGAAATTGAGGATCTCTTCGACGATGTCGAGGAGATCCTCGGCAACCGCCTGGGTGCTCGGATGGGCGCGCAGGCAGGCCGCGGTAATCTCCGCGCGTTCGGTTAACAGGTCTGCATGCGCCAACCGGAGGCTGGATTCCTCATGATCGGCGAACTCGAGGTTGTCTTCTTCTTCAAACTTCATGGTCTTGCTCCTTTTTGTGATTTGTTTTTGCGGGCTGTGCCCGCGTTCGTTACGCGGATGTATAAGGCACGGCCCCTGCCGAACGGGCGGAGCAAAACCAAACGTGATTTTTCAGTGGGTTATCGATCCAGTGCGGACTGCGGCGGGCGGTTTTTGAACCGGCAGTTCAAAATCTCTGAACTGCCAGTTCAGAACGCAACTATCGTTCCTTATTTTCGTCCTTGAGAAGGCGGTAAATATAACGTTCGCTGTACCCCATGCGCCTGGCGGTCTCCGCAATACTGCCGGTTTCAGCGTAAATCCTCGCGGCCTCGGCCCTCAGTATCTCGTGCGCGATCTTGCGGGCGTCCATTTGAACGGCACCTTGTGCAGGCGCTGCGCCTGCTGCTGCCGCAGCCGCACGCCGGGGCTCGGTCAGCGCGGCCGGCAGATCCTTCAGCCGGATGACGTCGGAACGGCCGGCTTTCGCAAATGCAATCCCGGAGCGGACCAGGCCGCGAAGGTCGCGGATGTTGCCCGGCCAATCGTAGGCCAGCATGGCTTTCAGCGCATCCGTCGCAACTCCGGTAACGCCCAGGCCGGTCCCGAAGCGGCCCAGAAAATAATTGATGAGCAGCGGGATATCTTCGCGGCGGTCGCGCAAGGGCGGGACGACGATGGTGATGTCCTTCAGACGCTGGTAGAGATCCTTACGAAACTTGTGCTCCCGAACCGCCTGTTCCAGATCGACATTCGTGGATGCGATCACACGGACGTCGACTTTGACGGTGCGTTGGGCTCCGACCGGCTCGAACTCGTACTCCTGCAGGGCGCGGAGCAGTTTGGGCTGCATCTCCAGCTTCAGCTCGCCGATTTCGTCCAGCAGAAGCGTCCCGCCGTCGGCCTGCTTGAACTTGCCGTCGCGGGATTCGGTCGCGCCGGTGAAGGAGCCTTTGACGTGCCCGAACAACTCGCTTTCGAACAGCGTTTCGGTCACGGCCGGGCAGTTGACGGCGACAAGGGGTTGATCGGCGCGGCTGCTCCTCGCATGAATACGGCGGGCGACCAACTCCTTGCCGGTCCCGGTTTCCCCGTGAATCAGAACAGGGATGTCCATACCCGCGGCCACCTCGATGTGTTCGAAAACGGTTTGAATGGCTTCGCTCTCTCCAATGAGCTCATCGGCGAACCGGTGCTCGGCTTTCAGCACGTCCCTTTCATGACGGATCGATTCAACCTGCCGCGACTCGCGCAGCCCGGCTACCACGGTTTCCGCCAGGTCCTCCGCCCATTGCAGGTGTTCCGGCTCGAAAGCGCGCGCGCCGCGCACTCCTTCCAGATAGAGGACGCCTTTGATCTGTCCGCTGGACAGCAAAGGAACACAAATGGTGGGGGGAACGATCGTCCCGGGCATGCGAGGTTCGCGCTTCGCATACACCTCCGCCACGAGCCGGGTGTTGTAAGGAAACGGCGTATCGAGGCCCGAATCGGCCTCGCGATAAACCTGAAGAACGAAATCGGCAGGCTCGGGACCGATGCGCCTGCCGTTGATCAGGATCGCTCCGCGCCTCGCAGGAATGATGTCCAAAATCAAATCCAGCAGGCCCGCCAGCAGCTTGCCCGGATCTTGAATCGCGGTCAGGCAGCGGCCCGTCTTTAAAGAGGCCCCGAGCCCGCCGCGGTAATAGGCCTGGGTGTCCTCGATCGAGGAGTAGTCTACGCGCAATGTTTCCAGCTCTTGGTTTTTCGCAATCTCGCCGGCGCTCACGGTGAGAAATTTCTGCGGCACCTTGTCTTGAATCAGGCAGACAAAGATCGTGCTGCCGCACTGGATCCGGCTGCCCTCCTTGAGGTCGTCCCCGCGGAGACGCACTTCACCGTCGACCCGCACTCCGTTCCGCGTGCCGAGATGGCGGAACCAGAGCTTGCCGGCCTCCCGCCAGAACGAAAAATGCTGCCGGGAGGCCAGCTCATCGTTGAGAACGATATCGTTGCCGGCGGCTCTGCCGACGGTGGTTTCTTCGTCCTTGAATGGAAACTCGGAATCCTTCAGTGGTCCTGAAAGCGCTCTAAGTCTGTCGTTCATGGGGCGGGCATGTTAGGGCTGTAGCGATGCGATTGCAAGAAAAAAAACCCCTTGCCGCACCGGTGAAACGGGCGGCAAGGGGCTAAGGAGAGTTCGATGAGTTACACCGGCGCCAATTTACGAACTACGTCGACATCATTGTCACGGAGTCGCTCCAATCGGTAGATCCGAGAGGGCCCAACGCCCGGACCTGAAACGCATAGACGGTGCCGGGAGTGAGGTTGCCGATCAGCATTCCCTTTTTCACCGTGGTCATCGTTTCCGTCGTCCATGGACCGGGATTGCCGTTGGCCATCGCGGCGTATCGCAGGTCGTAACTCGCCGCGTTCCGGATCGCAGCGACCCGGACCAACAGCTGTCCGCTGTTGGCGCCGTGCACGATCTTCTTCACGACCGGCGGAGTCAGCGGCGCCGCCGACGATTTTGTCGTCGTGGCGGGCTGGAAACCGCTCGTCGTAAAGATAGCGAGATCGTCGCCGCAATTCGCTTCGACATAGACCGCGAGTTGCCTCATCATTTTGATCAAGGTCTCACGGTCGCCGTCTTTTGCGGCGATGGCTTTCTTGCTTCCATCCAACGCCGCCGCGATTGCGGCCGCAAACGTGTCGATCATTGTCTTGAACGTTGCCAGATCCACAGCAGGGTTCAGGAACTTTGCATTTCCCGTCAGTCCCGCCAGCACCGCCGTGGCGCGGGCCAGGACACTGGCGTCGCTCATGGTCCTGAAACCCAGCATCGGTCGTATCGGGTTGATCTTATTTGTCGTCATACCGTCATCCTTTCGATGTGTTTTGGTTCATTGTTTATGTTTCGGAAGAATCCAATCCGGCGCTTCACCGGTTATTTTCTCCCCGCCAGGGAACGCGCATATATTCGCAATCCCGCAGCCAAAGCCGCCAGGAAATACCAAGCGTGATTTATCAACGAGTTAGCTTTTGAGAGGGGATGAACTGCGGCCGGATTTTGAACTGCCAGTTCAATTTTTGAACTGCCAGTTCAAAATCAGCACGATGGAAACCAAATCCGAATCTTTAAACACAACATTTAAAGATGAACCAGAACACGCGATCTTTGTCGCCACAATTTAAAGATGGGATTAATGATCGACATCTTTAATCGCATGTTTTAAAAATGCGACCAGAAATGCCAATCATTAACCCCATGTTTAAAACATGAAGTCAAACTCGCAATCTTTAATCGAGTCCTTCGAAGATCGGATTAAAGATCTCGATCTTTGAGCCCAAAAGTCAAAAATGGCGTTAAAGATGGATATCTTTAAACCGATCCCGAAAAGATGTGATCCAAGATGGCCAACATTAACCCGATCTTGAAAAAATAGATTTAAAGATGCGGATCATCAATTCAATCCTCGAGACACCGGGTTAAAGATCGAGAACTCTGGATCCATGTTTTGGAAATGGCGCTAATGATCGCGATCTTTACTACTTCCCTGAAGAATGCGCTTAAAGATCTGTATCTTTATTCCCATTTTCAAAACATGAATTTAATGTTCTGGGGCTTCAAACCCGAAATTTAAACATCAATCCAAAGATGTAAAGATTCGATCCATGGTCGGCAAGATTAAGCCAATGTTTTAAAAACGCATTTCAAGATTCCGATTTTGGGATGCATCTTAAAATCATTAATCCCATCTTCAAATCATTCTTTCTGTTTTTCGATGTTTTGTTTAAAGATGCCGAACATCAGAATGTTGTCCTCGCCTTTCGGACGGAAGCAACCGAACCATTCTGGACCTGCTCAAGGGTTCCCGCTTTTAAGAATTCCGGAAAGTGACATCTTCCCGATACTTTAGGTTTTGTGAATTCGGAAAATAGTGACGGCGCAAATTGCCGCTTCGCACCACATGACTTGCAAAAATGTGAGGCACCGCTGACTTGATTACCGCAGTTTTCACAAAAGGGCATTGCGGTGATTAAACAGCACGCATCCTGTTGTTGTCAAAGTTGAGAGTGGATGTTTAGGAAGGTCAAATCACTTACGTTTTCGCGGTCGGCCACCAGCGTGAGTCTTGCGCTTGGCTTGGATCTTACGGAAATACTCCGGTCCTCGTTCTTTCATCAACCTTGCTCCCGTAATCTCACCAGCCGCCTTCAAAATCCAATCGTCCCGTAGCCGCTTCCCGCAGTGCGGGCATTGCATCTATGTCGGGGATATTATGGTGCCTCATAATGAAGCGGGCCACTCCTTTGTTGAGCAGGCCCGACCGGACCACCTTCCCCCAATTGGGTTGAAATCGACATATGGAAAGTAAGGTCGAACAGCTAAAGGCGCTAATTGTCGAGGGCGAGAAATTCAGCTTCGCCAATTTTTCAATCCGGACGGACTCTAAATACGGAGGAGAGGATACTCCAGCATGGCTAACATGGAAGACCCGCGTGCGATTCGTATTGAACGGACTGGTAAGCGAACAGTCAGCGCCAATGGCATTGTGCGCTAAAGCGCAGGGTATTTTAACAGCCGGAAATCTCGCAGATAGCTTCGACGCCCAAAAAGGTATGCTTCTTGCGGCACTAAAAGAAACGCTGACAGTAGTTGAAGGTGACCCGTACGGCGAAGCGGCGCAACAAAAAGCTGTGCCGAAATCTGCGGTAATTTCCAACCATGTTTTCATTGTGCATGGACACGATCACGCGTTGAAGACGGATTTAGAGGTATTCCTCAAGGGCATCGGGCTAGAACCTATTGTGTTGCACCGTCAGCCGGATGAAGGGAAGACGATAATCGAGAAGTTCGAGAAGCATGCTGACGTGGGTTACGCATTTGTTCTCCTCACTCCTGACGAACTGGCTTACACGGTAGACCAGGAAAAGCTGCCTGAGGATCAACGCAAGAAGGAGTATCGTGCCCGCCCGAATGTGATATGGGAATTCGGCTTTTTCAGCGGCCGGCTAGGGCGTAGTCGGGTTTGTTGCCTGCTCAAAGGAACCGTCACAAAACCCAGTGACATTGATGGCCTTGTGTACAAAGATGCTTCCGGCGGTGTGGAAAGTATTGCGTACGCCATCATCAAGGAGCTTAAAGCGGCGGGATACATAATCAAGATCTGACATATGGAGCTTATCGCGGCAACAACCGCCAACCGCGCAGCATGCTCATGAGCAGGTTCGCTTCGCTGCGTACCTCGTGAAACCGAACATGCCATTCCTTCGTGAGGTTATCCAGGCCAACCCCATGGGCCGCTCTCTCCACATTTCCCGCACCACGCGCATCGGCACGGGGCGGTATTGCTGCACCGAGTGCATCTGAAAACGGACTTCCAGACACCGTGTTACGCGATCGTACGCAAGGCTGCGTATCGCTCCATCATCAACGGCATGAGGTGCCGTCTGCACCGGCTCGGCTACATGCTCGCAATCGACAACCCAATGCCAACAGCTGGCGCACCAGTGGGAATATAAGGCGTCCACTGGTCAACCTCGTCGGGATTGGAGTCGAATTGGCTGGTGTTCACCATCCAGATTGTATCCTATACATCATGATCAACCGCTTCTGCACGCGCTGTACCACTTGTGGTCACAACAATACGCTGCGCATCACGCTGGGCGCCGAGCAACGCCAAGAGCACACGTTCTCCTGCTCGGGCTGCGGTATCGGCACAAAGGTGGCACTCGAAATTGATTTCAATGAACGCATACCGCTCGCGTTGCCAGACGGCGCGAATTTGTCCGAACAGATCAAGCCGATGTTCTCGCAGCCCAAAGTGATTTTTCAGGCGTCAGATAACTGCGCGGTTTGCGACCATGAAGGCACGGTCACCAATCTGGACCCAAACTTCCTGGTCCCTGAGAATCTGCTGCACGCGGATGGCGGATTTTCCTGGATGCAGGAAATCGAGCGGATCGGCATGATCGAGGAGCAAGAAAACCTCAAACCAAAGCCTCACATCCACGACATTATTCAAGGAGTCGGCGGTGTTCGCGAACTGAAGCGGGCCATTACAGCCTTGGCCAAATCGTGGACTCTCCAACGCGTCGGCAAATCGGAGTTGAGGGATAAGGTCATCGAGGAGTTCCGTCTCTGGGCCAACATTCCGGTCCAGATGACCCTGAATCAGTTCGCGATCATTTGCGCGAGCCTCTTTCTTGGTCGTGCGCGACAAGACGAAATCGATAACATGGTTTCCGAGGTCTGCAAATGCAAGAACGCAGATCCATCGGAGTACCAAAAACTCCAGATACGTTTGAGAACCAATTTCAATGAGGTGCTGGATCGGCAAATCGGCGTCCTGGAGGAGTACGCCAAGGCATATGATCAGCTTTCTCAAACGTTCATTTACGCCATCCGGAATACGCCTATTGATGGAAATGTAGTCGCTTCATCCAAGGACGTGCGTGCCGTTCGGATGTTTTATGGCAACTGTTTTGAAGACTTAGCCACGGGATTTGATTTGCCAGCGTGTTTAAACAACATCAAGATGGGCCGAGCGTTCGATCAGTTTGCGCAAATGACCCTGGCAAAATACCTCACTATCAACAAGGCGGGTCGTGCGAATCCGTTTGCCGACAATGCCAACTTCGCGATCTTGCACGAGGAGTTTGATAGCACCATCCGCAATGCCTCGCACCACGGGGCCTTACGCGTTCGTAACGGTCATCCGGAGATTCTGGAGTATCGGTCAGGAGACGCCGGTAACTGGAGGGAGATGTTATTCTCGGAATATCTCCTTCGCTGCAATAAGATCATGATGTGTGCCATGCGTCTCCTCATCCTCCAGATCGTGATAGCGGAAGATCTGGCGTAGCACTGGTGGCTAACGCAAAGGAATTAGTAGGCCTGTAGTGGCTCCAAGCCTGTTCTGCCAGTGGGATCGTAAAGCTGGGTTTTCAGCAATCGATGGACGATTTTAATCACATCGTGCGTCTTGTCCCAATCGTGGCTCATAGGGCTCGTGAAATGCGCGGCAGCCTTGTCCGCCATCGTAAGAAAATTGAGGATCAGCTGCTTTTCATCGGGAAATAGTTTTTTGACGTCGACACGTCTTCCCCCAAGATCATCCACGGTTATGTCATCCCTGCGTGCAACGAAGGGAGTAAGCCTGTTGTCCTCTTTCCCAATACCGAGCACATTCAGGTACATCCGTGCTGTGACTAAGGATGCAACAAAACAGGCTTCCAGCCACGCTGGGTCGCTATACCACGGCTTGTCCGCTCCGTCGAGGTCATGTGTCATCTTATAGTGCGCAAGCAGAATCCTTGTGCGATACGGTAAATGTTTCTCAAAGTATTCATTCACTTGATCTGGACTCAATTTGTTCACTCGTAAACCACCAATTCTTGTCTTCAGTTCAAATGACCCGGCACTATTCTCACTGTTTCGCTATGGGACCTTTCCCGATTTCGCTTTGAGTAATTCGTGATTTCCAACGAACGTAATCGTATTGTCATCGTCACGCAGATTTAGCGCGTTTGCGAAGATTGATATTTCGAGATCATGCATCTCGAACGCCTTTGCCTCAATTTCGGCCGCCGAGTTCAATATCTCCGCCTCGCCTTTGATCGGATCATACAGACCGTGAAAATGAATTATGTTATTTCTGAATTTCGCCAAATCTTCGGCTTGTTTTAGGGAACCCTTCATGTCGTCAGCAAAGCGCTTGTATCGGTGTTCGGCAACAGGGGAAGTCAGATGGTCAGGCATTGCGTTGATGAGGTCGCGGTGAACGCAGGCATTGTGCCGTCGATCTTTATTCTGATTTATCACCTCTCTTATCATCCGCCGATTTCGGGCTGAGAACGTTGGTCAGTTCTCGGAGGGTTTCTCGATGTGATCGATGACCAGTACATCGACAGGCTGCTTTGAGAGTTCCAGTTTGATCCCGGCCTCCCTCTCCAACACGGAGAGGAGCGATTTGATTTCGTTCGGCGGACGAATATCACCCGGGACGGCAATATCGCCGGGACTAACCTGGTTTACGACACCCGGGCGTGTCAACTCCAGGTCATAGGTCACGGAAAAAGAAAATCGGCTCGTCACACCGGTTTGATCGACGATGGGTCTGCCGGTCTTGCGTCCCAGCAACGGGATAAGTTCAGGCATCGTGACGTTGAAGCCGTAGACCCAACCGGCTTCCTCTGCGGCGACGCCCTGCCTGTCGTCCACCCCATCCGGCAGGTCCGCAGGCTTGGCCGTCACCCACGCCGTGCCGGATTTCTCTGCGAACTTCGAACGATCTTTGACGGTCATCACGTATGGGGCCACTTCGGATGAAGCTAAGGCGAAGGCTCAAGCCATAGCCTTGAGAGCTCTGGCCGATCAACTTGAGCATGGCGAAGCAACGGCCGACCTTTCCAATATTTCCTTTGCGGCCGCATGAGTCAGTGGCGCAGTAGCAAAGCGCGGCAAGAGTAACGAGCTTTCCGACGTCCTGCTCCGGTCAGGGATATATTTGTTGAGCCGCTGCATCGCGGCGTCAACATTGGCGAGCGAAGCCGTTCTGTCCTCGATCGGCAGGTACGTGAGATCGATATCGACCGAGAGGCGCTGCAGGTCCCGCACAACCACAATCCAGAGAAGTAAATGAGGGGATGGTTAGATTGCCTTTACCTGAACTGAATGCGGCAAACCATCTTGGCCACGATGCCCTCCAGGCTCTTAGCGGTTAATCGCGAAATTTACGGTAACAGTCGCCACAACTCGGACAGGGCGGCCATCGACGATCGTAGGTTTATATTTCCACTGACTGACCGCTTGCAGGGCACTCTCGTCGAGGCCAGCACCTAACGGCAGGACGATCGAAATATTTGTGACATCTCCGGCCTCGTTAATCTCTACCTGAAGGCCCACCACGCCCTGAATTCCCAAACCTCTTGCAACGTCCGGGTATTTGGGGCCGACCTGTCTCAATAACTTCGATGCCTGTGCGGCACTCGTAAGTCGAATGGGTTCTGTGTCGCCACTGTTGGCAGGCGCTTGTTCCTGTTTTGTTCCGCCCATGTACGACCGCCAGTAACTCGGAACGAGTTGTACCAGAGTTTCAGGGCCGACAATGACGTTCTTCATCGCCTGCAGAACATCAGACACTGTCGCATTGCTGCTAACGGCGACTTCAATGTCAACCCGCATATCCGATCGAGATGGACTCAGTTTATCGGAGCCTCGATCGCGATGATGTATGACACGCACGCCGCTCAGACGAAGCCGCGATTCCGTCAACTCAACCTTGTTAACGAACACCTGAGAATAGAGGGTCCATGGCCCAATCTCACTCTGGGTCAGGAGTTGGCCATTTTCATCGAACTCCTGGTGGCTACTCTGGCTGAATGTACGGAGCGTCAGGACCTTGTTTTGATAGGCATCGGCAAGTTGGTTTTGGACGACATTTATGCGTGTTTGGCTTACCAGAGCCAACAGCAGGATGGCAGAAGCGGTAGAGGAAAACATCGGTGGATCATAACATCGGTATTGCCGAAGCGAAGTAAGCCACCTCGCCGGTTGCGTTTGGACAAATAGCAGGTGCTGCGGCGGTAGCTTAGTACTGGGCCGGGACTATAATAGGACCGTGAGCAAACTTGAGGAGGCCGAAAAACTATTGGCCCAGCTGACGCGTGGCGAAAAGGCGCAGGTACTGCAGTGGCTGGCACGAGATCTCGGAGACGCGTTTCCTGGAATTGAGTCCAATCCAAACATATGTGGCGGCGAGCCATGTATCGTGCGGACCAGGATTCCAGTTTGGTTGCCCGAACAAGCACGGAGGCTGGGTACACAGGAAGCGGAATTACTTCGAAATTATCCAACATTGAAAGCTGAGGATCTCGCCAATGCATGGGCCTACGTTCGCGCCCATCGCGCTGAGATCGATCAACAGATTGCGGAAAGCGAGGCCGCCTGATTGGCCAGGCTTTACGCGAATGAAAACTTCCCGCTTGCTGTCGTTGTGAGGCTTCGCGAACTCGGCCATGACGTTCTCACCACTCTCGACGCAGGCAAAGCCAATCAGGCAATCAAGGATGCCGAAGTGTTGAGGTTCGCCGCATCGGAGGGTCGCGCAGTGCTGACGCTGAATCGCAAACATTTCGTGAGGCTCCATCAGACGGCAACTGCGCACGCGAGCATCGTTGTGTGCACATATGACCCGGATTTTCCTGGGCAAGCGGAACGGATCTATGAAGCGATCAAGAATGTGGACGATTTGAAGCAGAAAATTATAAGAGTGAATCGGGTGGCCGATTAAAAAACATCGCGAACCGAACGATTCGATTTCTCCTACGTTACTGACCTGTGCAGTTCCATCGGGAGTTCCATAGCTTCCAGCAGATCTGAAAGGCAACGACGGTCTTGCCGGTATCGCAAACTGGCGTCCGCCAATGAAAGTTGAGGTCGTTGCGGCGATCCTGCGGCGTGATCAGAATCCGCCTGGACCGGGCAGATCCACGGGATTATCTTCGCGGAGTGAGGCTCTTCTGCGTGCAATCGCGAGGACGATCGGGAAGGACCGGCGCTACCACAGCCGCACACCTGATCGGGCTGCTGCCTTTCGCAATGGTCCATCTTTACAGGCCAGCTTAAGTTTTCGACGCTGCGCGAGTTCCAGGTATGCCGCGTCGTACACGGAGAGTCCATGGGCAACCGCCAGTTCCGACAGTCGGGAAAAGGCGAGCGAGGACATTTCGTGATCGATACGCAACGGAAGCGCGCGAAGCCAGACCAACGCGGTCTCGCGCTCTTCCTCCGTCAGTTTTCGGCGCCGGCCCAGAACTGTCAGGGCATTCGCCACTTCCAGCGGCCAAAGTGCCGGTACTTCAAGCGCTGCGCCGTCGGCTATGGCGTCCAACATCTCGGCCGTTTCAGGAGTTGCTTGACTGGGATGAACCCAGCCGATGGCCACGGACGCATCGGCTACGAATGTCCGCGTCACAGCCGTCCTTCTTCAATCGCCGATTGGACATCGCGGCCGGTCAGCTTTGCTTTGGATCTCAGCCGGATCTGTTGCTGCAACTCACGAAGCCCCTCGACGGCACGGCGGACGTCATCGAGCCGCTGAGCATTCTCGGGCACAATGCGTGCAACTGGCCGGTCGTGGCGGGTAATCACAATCTCCTCGCCTTTTGATACACGGTCCAGGAGGTCTCCGAAATGAGTCTTCGCCTCAAAGGCAGTTACCTTGGCCATTTGTTTCGATCCCTCCGGATTAACCAATCATTGACTAGTTTATCATGGGCCGGACAACGCGGGCGATGGGGAGCCGGGACAATCCCAACGCTGCCGCCAGACCCAGGATCACCCCCGAAAAGCACCAGACCGAGCCCTGTCTCAGCACCATCCTTCGCACTCGGCCTGCCTGCGCCCCAAGCGCGACGTGGATTCCGATCTCGCGGCGCCGCTGCTCGATGTGTACCCCAGGATCGAGAAAGCGAAGAGCGCGAAGGGTAAGAAGCCATTTAGTGCCACGGGCGCTTTTGGGATCTGGGCGGATCGGAAAGACATCGGTAATAGCGTGGAATACGTCAACCGCATGAGTTGAAGAAGATTACGGGATAACCCGAACTTGATTCCTGCCGGATCCATAGTTAAGGCTTCACATCATGCCGTCAATTTGTTGAGAATATGTCAGGCAAAACATGGACGAAATGAAAGCTGAAGTAAAGCGAAGTGTCCGGAATGCCGGCTTGGCGGGATTTGCGTCCTTCATACTGATCTTGATCAGCGCGACGGTGCGGCTGCCCGATACGCCGGCCACCGTGTTTAACGGTATTACCCCATTCGCTGATTTTGAGCTGGTTCATAACAAAGCGGAACTGGAAGCCATGCTGGGGCCGGCCGGGTCGGAGGCTCGAAGGGTTATTGCCGGAAGAAAGTCGGCCCCCGGCTTCGACTTCATCTTTTCGATCGCTATATTCATGCTGGCATTGTGCCAATTGCAACGTAGGCTCCGGCCCGATCAGAACTTCTTTACACTGGCTTCAATGGCCATGCTGGCAGCCGCTCTCTTCCTCGATTACTTCTTTGTGCACCGGGCGGCCGTAGTCGCCAACGAGGCCCGGATCACCGAGGACATGGCGCTCACGTTGCGCACCGTGGGATGGGTCGAATGGTCACTCGTCCTGTTTGCGCTTAACGCTGCACGTTCTTTCTGACAAAGACGCCTCCGGTGCTTCGCTTCGGAGCGGGTCTGATGCGGACCGCGGCGCTCTCAGGCGTCATTGCGGTCTCCTACAACGAGCGTTACATGGGGCTCGCCGTGCTCCTCATGTTTGTCGGCTTGTGCGGCGTTTCCGCTTTATTCGTCTTCAATCCTGAGCTTGCGCTCGAACACGCTGGCGATTAGAACGGGCCAGCGGAAGAGCCGCCAATGACGCGAATGTCGTGAATTAATTGGCGGAATTTGCGCGATTGGCGGCAAAAAAGGTTCCCGTATAGCAGTTCTAGATGATCAGACGGTTTAGCAGCATTGCGTTAAAATTGACCGCAGGTGAACCACATGAGCATCAAAGCAGTCTACGAGAACGGCATCTTCAAGCCTCTCGAAGATGTCCCACTCAAGGAAGGGACTGAGGTCGAAGCGTACCCGATGGAGAAGAAGGGGAATGGCGATCAGGGAAGCTCTTCGGAGAAACGCGGAAAGTCTCTTCTCGATAATCCCGCTTTCGGAATGTGGAAGGACTACGACGAGATCGGGACTGGCATCAATTTCGAGAACCGCCTGCGCCAATACCGGAAGTGAATTCTGATGCGTATAGGTACGGAGGCTGTCTCTTTGCGGTCTGTGATCTCCTGTTACGCGGCCCGCTGACGCAGGGTTGCCACCTCAGATAACTCCAGGGTTGAATCACACGTTGAACGCCGCCGAATAAAGCACATTGGATCGAATGAGAGAGGACAAGCCTTCCGTTCCCGTTCTTCTCTAAGAGAGCGGGAAGGGGAACGCTGGAGGTCGGCGGAGTTGGAAACCAATGAGGATCGCCGGCAAAGAGCCCGCCGGCGGGACGTCGCGTTAATGTCCGAGGGCTTCAACTCCGAAACCGATCCGGCTGTGGCATGAGAGCAATGGGAAGGGGTCCCAGACGCCGGATCAATGAAATCCCATCCGGGATCGACTCAATTTGACAGACCTTTCAGGATAAAGCGATAACCGTGCAGCGAATTCGCGAGGATTGCCGGACGGGTGCTGCGAGATCCCGAGTCACGTCATCGCCTCCAGATAGGGACGGATGATCCTTTAAACCCGATTCGGACCCCGATTCGCGAGCGAACATGCGGCAAAATGAGGATTGCCTAGAATGGCGGTGTGTTATGCTTAACGTAACGCATATCGGCGAGAGCAATAGTCAAGATGATCGTTAGCTACCGCGGCAAGAACACAAGAGACTTTGTCCAGGGGAAACGAGTCAAGGCCTTCTCTGGGATCGAGCACGCTGCGGAGAACACGCTTGCGCAACTCGACGCGGCAACGATTCTGGCGGATTTGCTCCGGCCCGGCAATCGCTTCGAAAGCTTGAAGGGAGATCGGAAAGGGCAGTACAGCGTTCGCGTTAATGATCAATGGCGGATATGTTTTGAATGGCCCAAAGGCTCTCCCGGACCCG
Source organism: Terriglobia bacterium (assembly GCA_036496425.1). Lineage (NCBI taxonomy): Bacteria > Pseudomonadati > Acidobacteriota > Terriglobia > Terriglobia bacterium. Next base: position 39,270 of record DASXLG010000248.1, read on the forward strand.
TGAACGTGGAGATTATTGATTATCACTAAGGAGTTTTTTGAATGGCACGTATACCAATTCATCCCGGCGAAGTACTCGCCGAAGATCTGAAGGCCCTGGAGATGAGCGCCGCGGCGCTCGCGCGGCAAATCAAGGTACCTACGAACCGCATCACGGAAATTGTAAATGGTGAGCGGGCTATCACAGGTGATACAGCCCTGAGGCTTGCTCATTTTTTCGGTACGAGCGCCCAGTTTTGGCTGAATCTTCAGAGTCTCTTTGAATTGCGGCTTGCGGAACAGAAAGCGGGGAAATCGATTAAGGCTCTCCCGACGCTAAAGCGGCGGGCACCCGGGCATGCGTGATACGAAGAAAGCCGGGGGCCGTTTAGTGGTCACGCGGATTCGCCGTTTCCCAGCCTTCGTTGATTGCCTCTTGCATTCGCTGGAGATCGTCTGCCGATATGCGGATGAAGCAATTGGGTGATTTCTCGATCGAGTGGAAGAGCGTCTCTGTTCCCAAAAAAGGCAACGACAAATACGATTCGAAGGCGCTTCCCGAAGGCCGCTAGCTCATCGGATGGCGTGAGCGCGGCAAGCGCCGCCGCTCTGCGGCCGGTTTAGTCCTGCAGGATGCACTCGACGCCGCGCGTCGAAAGAAGCACGAACTGGAAGGCCAGGCTCTCGGTATCGCCGAGCATGTCGAGGAGGAAAAACCGAAACCGATCCCGCTTCATACCGGGGTGAAGCGTTAGCGTAGTACTGGGCCGGGACTATAATAGGACCGTGAGCAAACTTGAGGAGGCCGAAAAACTATTGGCCCAGCTGACGCGTGGAGAAAAGGCGCAGGTACTGCAGTGGGTGACACGAGATCTCGGAGACGCGTTTCCTGGAATTGAGTCCAATCCAAACATATGTGGCGGCGAGCCATGTATCGTGCGGACCAGGATTCCAGTTTGGTTGCTCGAACAGGCACGGAGGCTGGGCACACAGGAAGCGGAATTACTTCGAAATTATCCAACATTGAAAGCTGCGGATCTCGCCAATGCATGGGCCTACGTTCGCGCCTATCGCGCTGAAATCGATCAACAGATTGCGGAAAACGAGGCCGCCTGATTGGCCAGGCTTTACGCGAATGAAAAACGAAGTGTCCGGAATGCCGGCTTGGCGGGATTTGCGTCCTTCATACTGATCTTGATCAGCGCGACGGTGCGGCTGCCCGGTACACCGGCCACCGTGTTTAACGGTATTACCCCATTCGCTGATTTTGAGCTGGTTCATAACAAAGCGGAACTGGAAGCCATGCTGAGGCCGGCCGGCTCGGAGGCTCGAAGGGTTATTGCCGGAAGAAAGTCGGCCCCCGGCTTCGACTTCATCTTTTCAATCGCTATATTCATGCTGGCATTGTGCCAATTACAACGTAGGCTCCCCCGATCAGAACTTCTTTACACTGGCTTCAATGGCCATGCTGGCAGCCGCTCTCTTCCTCGATTACTTCTTTGTGCATCGGGCGGCCGCAGTCGCCAACGAGGCTCGGATCACCGAGGACATGGCGCTCACGTTGCGCACCGTGGGATGGGTCGAATGGTCACTCGTCCTGTTTGCGCTTAACGGCTGCACGTTCTTTTTGATACCTGGATCGGCGTCATCAATTGCAACTGGCCCCATGCGATCCGGAGCGTCAGGTTACGAATGTTGTCGTTTTGCGCAGACAATGTGATTGTCAACTTCTCCCCCGCTCCGGAAGCCTGCTCCGGCGTCATGGTACTTTGAAGTCGACTGGTAGCTTCTGTGTATTCCGGACCATTCCAGACAGTGATTCCGAACGAATCCAGACCCTCGGTTGTATTGCTGGGTCTGTCAGTGGGTGCTCCGTTAGGAATGTTATGGAACCAACCGAAAATCATCCGGAGCAATCCTCAATAAATTCCCGTTGCCTGACGGTAAAGATCAAACTCGAAGAACGATGCGGAATTCAACGCACAGAACCATAGGAACTGATTCGGGTGAGAGTATTCTCAGGCCAACGCCACACCCATAACTGTTTGGCCGCCAGGTCCCATAAAACCGTTCCATCGTTCCAACTTTGACGGAGCGTTGTTCCGTTCCACGTCGAGATCCATTCGTGTTCGCGCTTCACTGTAAATGGAATCTCACCGCCCAGAGCCCCGGTAATGTCCCAGTAGGCCTCGAAGACCGTTACGCCGCCCACTTCGGCAGGAACATCGGCTAAGACTAGAGCTCCGGATGGCAGGTGCGAAAAGGCACCAACAGGCGCACTAGCTATAATCTCCCGTTGTAGCTGCCATGATCGTGCCCAATCCATCGTCCGATATATCGTCGCTATGCTGCACAGCACAATAAAAATGGCGGACAAAGCGAGTTCCGATCGGAGCGTTGTTGCAGACCTCCGGGCACCTAGAATTGCTCCGAATCCGACACAGAACCATGTGCCTACCCCCAGGAATGTTCGCGAAAACACACCAGTGCTCGAAAGACCGTAGCCTGCCATCGCATAGACGCCAGTGCACATTATTGCCGCGAAGACTGCAATCACTGGCGCAAAAAATGAATGCTTGAGTGGGGACAAACACCAGATCGCCACGAGTAACGTGATTACTGCCGCAAGAGGATAAGCGACCTCCCGAAACGCGAGGAACAATTGGTGCGGTAGCCGAACGAATGATCCGACAAAGATTAGGTACCAATTTGCAGCAAACGATTTGGATACGCTGGGAAGATAGTGCGCCGCTACACGATTCCAAAGGAGCGCAACCGTTTGGATGCTGCCGAAGCAAACAACACACTGCAAAAGTTGCTTTCGTGATATTCGTGATTCTCGCGAAAACCAAACGAGCGCAATGACGGAGAGGAATTGGAAATAGAAAGTCTCGTATGTCAAGATCGAGATGGCATACAGAACAAGAGCAGGCCAGTATTTTCCCGGTTCAAATGCTTGACTGCGAAGAAGAATCCGTGCGCTGACAAGAAATGTAAACACAGCCAGAAGGCTTCCGCTGGTAGTCGGCCAGACCGTGCTGCCTAACGCTGTTGGCAATGCAAGCCAGCACACACCCGCAATTAAACCAGGCGTCTTGTAGGTCGGCGTGAATACATCAACAAAACGCCGGATTGCGTGTGCCACTGCGAGAGTCAGCAATGCGCAAACGCATTGCCACATAAACGGATTGGCAGTCAGCAACGATGAAACGATCACCATGAAAAGGGCATAGATTGGGCGCGGGGCGAAAACCGCCAGGACGGCATTAAATCGTGCGGCAGAAAAGGGCGCGCCGTGTCGCGCAAAGTCCGCGATTGTTGACCAGTCGTCGTGATAGAAACCTAGAACAAAAGGCCTCCAGGCGACGAGGGCCATCCAAACGGCAGGAAGAAACAAATCAGAGAGTTTCCATCTCTTGACGGTGCGACCTTCTTCCGTCCAGCCCCCAGGCGATCCTGTTGCGATCATCGCGGCGATTATATCTTCCAGGAAATCTGTAATGGATTCTTAGTTACAGGGCCCAGTGACGTTCAAGTCAAACACTCATTGATTTCGCCGGATCGGTCTTGGATCTTCCGTCCTTCTTCATGCAGAAACTTTACAGAAGCATGAAGACCTGTCCGGGCAGTTGCGGATATTGTTGCAGCCACAATCCAGAGAAGTAAATGAGGGATGGTTAAATGACTCTCCCGGGTTTCGGCCTGAAAAATTGAATTACCGCCGAACGGCGCCCTGCAATAAAGGTACATGGGTTTGCCGTCCCGAAATTCGACATCTCGTCCCAGGACCGGACACTTCACGGTTACGGCGCCGAATTCAGATTATTGATACAACGCAACTTCAGAGATGGACTTCCGCATGCCATGTGCCCGAGCGTTTGTTGAAGGAAGATGTCAACGAATTTCGGGTTTGGAGAGTATTAACACTCTGAAGGAGTCCAGGTATCGATGGAAGCCGAACGCACAAACGATTCCGGAGCAGAATTGGATTTCGACGAAGTTGTACGTCGAAACTGGGGGCGCATATTTGGATTGATCACGAAGTTTGAGCGCGATCGGGACACGGCACGTGATCTCACGCAAGAATGTTTTTCGCACGCATGGCGAGGCTGGCAAGGCTTCAGGCAGGATGCAAGCGTCCGGACATGGCTGTCGCACATTGCCATTAATGTTCTGAGGAGCCATGCGCGGCGGCAAGCCAGGCGTGCCGCGGAACGCGACCCTGTCTGCCTGAACGATGATCATGCCCGCACCCAAAGCTCCCCGGAGACGCTCCTGCTGGTCAAGGAAAAGGTTCAGGCGATCTGGAGTGCCAGCAGCTTCGTTTCGATGCAGCAGTCAACCGCTTTTCGACTCCGGTTCGCTCATGATTTGACGATGGTCGAAATCGCCGGAGTCATGGGGATCAGCGAGGGTGCCGTTAAAGGACACCTTTTCCGCGCCGTTCAGACGATCCGAAGAGTCATTCGCGGGAAAAATCAGCGAATCAAAGGACGCGGTGCCAGGCGCCCTCGATCTCTCTTGAACGAATTTCCGTATGGGTGTGTGGATTAAGCGGAACGCCACCGTGCAAAAGAGCATCAGTTGATCCTGATTGGTTGCGTAAGCATTGTTTCGCCAATTGCAACTGCCTTGGTCGTGAAGCCGCGTAGCGCGGGAAGGTGTTGGTCGCTTTTTTAGTATTGTTCATTGGGTCATTGTCGCAAACCCACAGATGATTTATGCCGCGGGGCGGCCGCGTGACCGGGAACGCGATCTACGAACATCCAAAGCCAGGCCGAGCCGATCTGCATAGATAAGCAACTTCTCAATGCTCATTTGCGAAATCTTGCCGCATAGAAGATTGCTCACAACAGGCTGATGCTCATCGAGAACCTTCACGAGATCTGCCTGTGTATATTTCTTCCGTTTGATTTCATCAGCAATGGCAATGAGTATGTTGGCCTTGAATTTCAATGCCAGAGCTTTCCCGGCGGAAAGGCCTAAATCGCGGAAAACGTCTCCACGTGTGACATGGCTTGGTTTATTTCTTTGATCGCTTCGCATGCTTTCTTTCTTCCTCTATTCGTTTCCGAACCATCCCGCTAGTCCGTCTTCCTGCTCTGCTTTTCGAAGCAATGAAGCACGTAGATCACGTTTTCGATCTTCGAAAGGTAGATGACTCGATACCACGTCCGCTCATCGGCTGTTTTTAGCTCGTAAACACCAGGACCTACCGATTCCATGCGGCGTGTTTCGATCATGGGCTGACGGCCTGTTGCAGTTCGAACAGAGCAAAGCCGAGATCTCCTCGTGGTCCTTCCGCAAAGCTTGCCAGCACGTTCTTACATCGCCTTCCCAATGGATCTCCGCGAGCTGTGGTTTGGTCTCTTTCCCACTCACTTGTGGAGCATAATACCAGCCGACGACTATAATGGATTTATTATAATCACAGTCGAATGCTACCAAAGGGGCACTGGTAAAGAAACTGCTCGACAAACAGCAGCGAACCCGTTGCCAACGTCAATGATTCGCTCGCCGGCAGGCCATAGAGGCTGCGCATAGCGAACCAACAGCTAACGCGATCGGCGCGGCCTCCGGTCTGATGATCAGGCGATTTCAATGATCTGCTTTCACCCTAGCAAGTCCTTGGCAGCGCGTCACTTATGGTGGATTCCAGGCTGAATGGGTGCTCTTTACAAAGCGAAGCCGGATTGTTGTTCAATTCCGCTCCGTGCAGAAGCTTTCCGAAAACTAATGAACGAAAGGAGCCGCTGCTCTGTCTAGCAAATAGAAGACGAATCCTTGCCGATGACGGAGGAAACGAGGAAACCATGCGACGCAGCTCCGGTAGAATCCTGCTCGCGTTACTGATTGCGCTGAGTCGTTCAGGCGCTCTCGTGCTTGCACAAACGGGCGTGGATAAGGTACCCGAGTGGCAGAAAGCGGCAGGTGGCAAGGTGTTGTTTGATGTGGCTTCCATCAAGTTGGCCAACCCAGCCATTCCTGCGCAGTCAACCGAGAACTGAAAATGCGCTATAGGAACATTGCATTCGCGTTTCCGGCCATTATGTTCGTCGTCTACGGGGCGGCGCATGCGCAGTCCGCCCGCCCTCAGTTTGAAGTGGCTTCGGTCAAAACGAACAAGTCAGGAGGTCCTCCGGGCATCCTTGGAACGGAAGGCAATCGTTTTATCGCAGAAAACTACCCAATTGTATTGCTGATCCAGAGGGCATACGGGTTTCCCGATGAGTGGCTCACGAGGGATCGGTTGATTGGCGGGCCCGGCTGGATACAGAACGACCGTTTCGATATTGAAGCCAAGATTGAAGGCGATCCACGCGCAATTCCGAACGAGCAGGTGTGGCTCATGGTCCGATCGCTTCTGGAAGATCGGTTTCAGCTGAAAGTACACCACGAGACGCGAGAGTTTCCGGTCTTCAATCTGCTCGTCGCAAACGGTGGTTTAAAGATGAAGTTATCGAGCGACCAGACTCCCCCCAAATCCGACGAAGAGGTCGCTACCTTCGACCCAGCGTCTCCGCCCCGCGGTGAAACGGCGGCAACACGCACTCCGTCAGGTGACTTCGATTTCCGCCTCGAATTCGTTCCCGACGAGTTGTCGGGTAACCCCGATATATCCGGCCCCACCATCTTCACCGCACTTCAGGAGCAGCTTGGTCTCAAGCTCGAAAGCGGCAAAGCGCCTGTTGACGTGCTGGTTATTGATTCAATTCAACGCCCTTCGGAAAACTGACTCGTGGAGTTCTGGGGACAGACACCAAATTCGTCAGGAGATAATTCGGTGTCCCGGAACCTCGCGGCACGATCAAACGTATTTGGTTTCCTGGAGTCGAAGCGCATTCGGTCACCTCAAACCCGTTCCGTATTTGGAGGCTTTATGACCTTTCGCAGGTCACTGTTTGCAGCCGCAATCGTTGTCGCGGTTACAGGTCTTCTTCCAGTATTAGTCCCCGCGATGGTGGTCCAGACCACAGCGTTGCCTGCCGAAATCAGCGACAAGGATTTCTGGCGGATGATCGTGGACCTTTCCGAGCCGGGTGGCACGTATACCTACGAAAACTTCATCTCTAACGAGCTTCAATACCAGGACGTGGTTCCGGCACTCAAAAAGACCACGAAGCCGGGCCGGGTCTATATCGGCGTCGGTCCCGAGCAAAATTTCACGTACGCGGCGGTATTGCAGTCGAAGCTGGCGTTCGTCATCGACATCCGCCGGCAGAACATGGTCGAGATGCTGATGTACAAAGCGCTCTTCGACATGTCTCCAAAGCGCGCTGACTTTGTGAGCAATCTGTTCTCGCGCCCGAGGCCCGCTGGCCTCGACAGCAAAACAACACCGGCGGCGCTTTTTACCGCCTACGAGAGCGCCAAAGTGGATCCCGATCTGTCGGCAAAGAACCTGGCGGCCATCAAAGCGTACATGACCAGACATGGTTATGAACTCACCAGCGAAGACATCCGCAGCATCGACAAGGTCTTTGACGCTTTTACTCGTGGTGGACCAGGCATCAACTACTATTTTGCCAGTGCAGCTCCGGTGGGGCTCGGGCCTTCCAGAGAGGGGACCTACACCCGGATGATGAACACCACCGATAGTACCGGCCACAACTCGTCATTCCTGTCGGCTGAAGAGAACTATCTGTACGTGCGTGAGATGCAGCGCAAGAACCTGATCGTTCCGTTAGTCGGTGATTTCGCCGGGCCGGCCGTGATCCGCAATATCGGCCGCTATCTGACCGAGCACAAAGCAACAGTGGGGGCGTTCTACATTTCCAATGTCGAAACCTATCTCAGTGATGCGCAGAAACAGACCTTCTACGAAAACGTCGCCACACTGCCCGTGGATTCTTCCAGCATGTTCATCCGCCACATCCTGGGTAACCCGGCGCGAGGTTTGTCATGGTGGAGGCCGGGTATGAGCAATGTCAGCACCGTTGCACCTATGAGCCAATTCATCAGCCAAATAAAATCCGGACGGAAGCCTACCTTTCAGGAGATTGTTCGAGAGACGAAGAATCCTGACGTACTCGGTGGCGTTTCGCGATGATGAAAGAACGGGCACATCGTCTGTCGGTCGTTCCAACATCGCGGGTATTGAGGATCGTCCTCAGGACCCGCACGATTTCACTCGCGCCGCCCTCCCGCGGCGTGTTGTTCAAGCGGATCACTTTTTCCGCTTAACACCACCGAATCAGAGAAGAAGGCGACTGGCGCATTCCCACCCCTCCGCATGCCCCGGCTCCCGGCCTTGAGAGCCATCTCACTTTCGCCGAAACTTACGCCGTGAATTCGTGGCGGGTTTCTTCACGCCATTCGAAACGCCGGCGAGGTCGGAGGTGGCGGCATAGACGGATTGGACTCCAACGCCGGACGGATTCTCAACGCGCTCTCGAACCAGTGCCGCGATGCTGCGGCCGCTAGCCTCCGCCTGACGCCGGAGCCGGCGCAGTGTTTCGTCAGGAAGCTTGATGGTGATACCCTTCATAACCTCAAACGGTAACTCGTTTATGATAATTGGGCAACGCCGTGCACAGACGTATGATCTGATCAAGTACAAGCAAACTAAAGCTTGGGAACGATCGTGAGAAAGTACTGCTTGACCTGGCTCCAGGTCATCGGCCGCAGCATGTGTGGCATCGGATCTTTTTCGGCGTCAGCGAAGTATGTGAGCGATTTTTTCAGATGGATATCGCTGAAGCTCGCTGGGGAAAACTTTCGTTCAAGCAAACGAAGAATCTCATCCAAACCGTACTGCTGGGACAATACATACAAATCGACGAAGTCACGCTTGGTTCCTCGGCTGGCAATCGCGGTGAGTTTCATTGCCGCGATGTCCCGCGGATCGGCAACGGCTACTCCTTCGTAGGTCGTGAACGGAAACAGTATCGGATAGTGGTATCCAAGGAAACTGACTTTCGTAGAGCCGATGTGAAGGTGCAAGGTCTCCGGCGCTTTCGATTGGATTGCCAGCCCTGCAAGGCATTGTAGTTTGCTCAAGAGAGGATCTTCCTCTACCGTCTCAGAGGAGAAAAAATCCAGATCGACGGACGTCCGGTATCCCAGCTGCAGCGCCAGAGCCGTGCCGCCTGCCAGATAAAACGAAGCGAGAACCGGCATGCGGCTCAACCTGGCGAGCGTCTTTTTCGCCTCTTCCGGCAACACCTCCGGATGCCAATCAGCGTTTTGCATGCGTTAATAAACGAAGAACGGCTACATCGTGCGCCGGAATCTGGTAGATCAAAGCCCAATAATTGGCCGATTTAGGAGTGAGCCGCCCGTTGGTCCGTATCACCTCTTTGATTTGCTCTTCCGAAAACTGCTCCTGCAGCCAGCCAACAGCCTTCGAATCCCCCAGCTCGAGAATGCGTTCGATGGTGTATTCCGGGTGGGCGTGAGGATCGAACGATCCATCGTCAATGTCCCAAAAATATGCGCGTAAATACTGCGGAATCACTAAGTTAGTGTAGCACGGCCGGGCTTCGGCAGCAACCCGTCTCACCTGCAGCAAAATCGAGACGTGCCGGGATACGCGTTGGTGGTAAGCAAGAGCGGCGCAAAATTGAAGCCAGGCTAAAGAGGACGAAGCGATCGGAGCGAGCTTAAACGGCTATGGCCGGATCTTCCGGGGAATGCCTGTCGCGATCTGACGCCGCTCGAGAATGATTCGCCCCAGCCCGCCGCCCAGGGAATCCGGGAAGCGCGTTTGCCCGCCTCTCGGCCGCGGTCGAGGAACAACTGGGGATTGATCTTGGAGCCGCGAAGAATTCCTGTTGAGAACCTCCTCATTAGACCAAGCGGCACGGCCTTCGGCGAACTAACACAAGTCTGAACGTCTCAAAACGTAAGTTTTGGAACGATATCGGAAGGCGCTGAAGTCAAGGTCTCTACAGGCACACGGCGATTTCCCCATGGAAACATTCCGCGCTGGCAACAGACGGCCTAGGTTTTCTTCTTCGGCTTCTTCTTTTCTTTTTTCGGTTTGTCTCCGCGTCCCATAAAGATAAGTATGCCAGTTTTCCATGAAAACAGGAAGATCGAGGATAGACAGTGCTACTACTTTCGTGCGCAAGCTTCGGGACCCGTGGGAATGGAAAAGTAATAAACCTTTGGGCAACTGTCGCGCCCTATCCGACGGAGTATGGAAATTGACGCAAAACCCTCAGTTCGAGGTGTTCTTCGAATGGATCGAAGTCGCGGTCGTTGTGGAGGAGTGGAAAGCCGCGCTCGATGCAGAATGTGGCGATCCAACAGTCGACGGTCTTGCGGACTGTAATTCCCTTGCTTCGAAGCTTGCGATAATTTGCAGCACTCTGGATAGCGTTCCGGCGCCCGATCATCAGGTAGATTGGAAAATTTGAGAAATGGCGCTTCACGGAACGGAACTCTTTGTCAGAATCGATACCTTGCAGGACCTCGCTCAGGATCACATCGCCAAGTGCAGCTTCGCCACGACGGATGATGCGTTCGAGAAGGTCGGTTTGCTCGCTTTTCGAATCACGAAAGAAGTCGATCCAAACTGTTGTGTCAACGATTGCCGGCACGAGGGCGCCCGGTTCGCGAGGAGTCGAGGTCTCCACGCCAGTGGATCTTGCCCTGGAGTGAAAGGATTGTTTCCTGCTTCTTCAGACGGATGAGCGTTCGCAAGGCTTCGTCAACCACAGCTTTCTTCGTTGGCAAGGATGTCAGCTTCTGAGCCTCAGTTATCAACTGATCATCCAGGATGATGTTGGTTCGCAATTGGACCACCCCCATGTGTATAGTATCGCCCACTTATGTGTATGATCAATCAAATGTGGAACAGCGCCAATCCCCTCTGTTCCGGCACCAGCCGCTACATTTCCCGCATCGGCCAGAAAGAGTCTTGGATCAGGCGGCAGGCTTCCGGACCAGCGAGGCCGCGTCGGCAGGTTTGAGTCTGGTGACCTTCAGGCCCTTCTTCATCAATTGATTCACGATACCGGTTTCGCCGGCGTAATGCGCCGCGCCGACCGCAAAGAAATACGAGCGGGTTTTGTTGGTGCTGCATTTCGCGGCGATGCGGTCGGCCATCCGGACGTTACGATCGTCGAGCAACCGGGTTTGGAACTGTTTCCCGAGAATCTGCTCTTCCGGATCCTCTTTATTGAGTTCGGCGGCAAGAGGAACGAGATCGCCGGCGAGATAGAGATTCACCAGCCGATGGATCGGATTTTCTTCGCCGGGTTTCGGATGCTCGATTTCATCGAGGGCAGCTACCAGCAATTTGGTCTGATCTTCCATGGAAACGCTGTTTAATATGGACGTCTGCTCCTCGAGCGTTTCGATGCCGCCGGTTTCCTTTCCGGCTTGAACCGCATCGTTGTAAAGCTTGAGGTCGAGAGGCAGTTGTCCGGCGAGCAGGTCGGGAACGTATTCGATCAGTTCCAGTTGTTCGGCCGCCGCAAATGGCGTCATGCGTGACAGCACGGGAGTGAGAAGCTGAACCGCAGCCGGTGGAAAGCTATTGCCCAGGCCGCCGGCAAATACTTTGAGAAAGCGCTCAAAGACCGCATCGCCAACGACCTTCCGCAGGTCCTGCGATTCCGGCAATTGGCCGGCGCCGGCGGCCGTCTGGAGCGAGTTGCTGTCGAACGGGATCTCTGTATAGACCGCGTCGGAGACGGCGAGCGCTTTCTTCACGACATCGGGAATCGCCAGCACACGCTGGTCGGGGATGTGAATCGTACCGTAGAGATAACTGGGGACCGGACCCTCGATCCGCCACAACAGCGGGTTCTGCGTCGGTTGAATCGCGGGCGTCTGCGCATGGACGGCAGCAATCAAACATAGGACAAGAATCAGGGCAATCGGTAGAGACCTTCTGCTGGGCATGGTGCGATAGTACTACGAGGGAAGGAACACAAGAAGCATTGCACCATTGAATCATTGGAGGTTTCTGCATTTTAAATTTGAAATGCAAAAACTTCGAATGATGCAATGGTGCAATGCTTCTTGTGTTCCTTCCCCCGTTTTCTTGTGACATACTCCGCGCCATGAACCCGCTCATTCTCGTGTTGGCTCTGGCGTGTGGGGATATGACCGCCTTTCAGATGCCCGGCATGTCCGTCACGATTACGAAGGCGGAAAAACCTTCAGACAACCTGCCGGCACGGTGCCGGGTCGACGGCGTCATCGATGCGCGGACCGGGGCAGGCGGAAAAGCATACGGGATCGGTTTCGCGGTCGCGCTGCCGGATAACTGGAACGGGCGGTTTCTGTTTCAGGGCGGCGGCGGGCTCAACGGAAACGTGGCAAATCCGACCGGGTCGCAGGCGGCAGGAGATATGTCTGCACTGGCCCGCGGCTTTGCGGTCGTCACGACAGATACCGGCCATAAAGCAACTTCCGGCGGATTCGACTCCAGTTTCATGGCCGACCAGCAGGCGGCGCTCGATTTTTACTATGAAGCAAACGGCCGCGTCGCACCGGTTGCCAGGGAAATCGTCGCGAAGTATTACGGCCGGCCGCCGGATCACTCGTATTTCGTCGGATGCTCCACGGGCGGGCGCGAAGGAATGATCATGTCGCAGCGCTATCCGTCGTACTTCGACGGCATCGTGTCCGGAGATCCCGCGATTCGGACCGGCCATTCCAATCTCGGCCTGGCCTACTTCGCCGCAACGATGAACGGCGTCACTCCGAAGATGTCCGATTCGGACAAGAAGCTCGTTGTCGACTCCATCGTCAAGACCTGCGACGAGAAAGACGGCCTGAAGGATGGACTGATCTTCAACGCCAAAGCGTGCAACTTCGATCCCGCCACTCTGGTCTGCAGCGGGGCGAAGGCCGAAAGCTGTCTCAGCTCCTCTCAGGCCGCAGGGCTTCAGAAAGCCTTTGCGGGACCTAAAGACTCCCGCGGCAACGCGATCTATCCCGCTTTTCCGTATGACGCCGGCATCATCGATCCCGCCGGGATTCCCGGCATTCTCCGCAGCGGCGGCAACAGCCCGGTAAATCCGCCGCCGGGCACCACATTCGACGCGGAAAAAGCCGCTTCCGATCTGAACACCAACGCGACCGCCACCGCCGGCGATGCTCTCTGGACAAACCTCTCGACGTTTTCCGGCCATGGTGGAAAAATGATTTTCTATCACGGCATGAGCGATCCCTGGTTTTCTCCCCTCGACACCATCGGTTACTACGAAACCATGAGCCGGGAAAGCGGCGGCATGGACAAGGTCAAGGACTGGAGCCGGCTATTCCTTGTTCCCGGGATGGGACACTGCCAGGGAGGTACAGCCACGGTCGACAGTTTCGATATGCTGTCGGCCATCATGAACTGGGTCGAGAACGGCAAGGCTCCGGATGCGGTCACCGCGAAAAGCCGCACGCAACCGGTGCGATCCCGGCCGCTCTGCGCGTATCCTTCTTATGCGGCATATTCGGGCCAGGGCGACCCGCAAAACGCGGCCAGCTTCAGCTGCCGCAACTGAAAACCAATGACAACTATCCTTGCGCTTTTACTTTTTCTGTTTCAGGCGAGTCCCCGCACGCCGGTTATCCTGGCGATGGGCGACAGCATGACGGCCGGCTATGGAGTTCCAGCGGAGTCTAATTATCCCGCCCAGTTGGAACGGGCGCTGAAGAGCCGCGGATACGACTACCGCGTCATCAATCAGGGAGTGACCGGCAGCACGACCACACAAGCCATGGGCCGGCTGACCCGTGCGCTGGCGATCCAGCCGGATATCGTCATCATTCAGCTTGGCGGGAATGACATCTCGCAGGGAATTCCGCGAGCGGTCTCCATCGGAAACGTCCGCACGCTCATTCAAAGGTTCAAGCCCGGCGGCGCGAAGATTTTCTTTGCCGGCGGCAGATTTGCCTACCTCGACGCTCTGGCGAAGGAAATGGACGTTCCGGTCATCCCGTTTTTGCAAGGAGTCCAGGGCCATCCGGAGCTTTTGATTTCCGATGGCGCTCATCCCAACGCCGACGGGTATGCGATCGTGATTCAGAACATGCTTAAAGTGTTGGAACCTGCCCTGAAGAAGGAAATTAGCCGCAGATGACGCGGATGACGCAGATGGGGGCGCCCCCATCCGCGTCATCCGCGTCATCTGCGGCTAATTTTCTCCTTGTACACCCCCGCGAGGACTTCGGCGACGTCCTTGTACAGTTCCGGCGGGATTTCCTGCTCGATGTCGACACTGCTATATAACGCGCTGGCCAGCGGGCCATTTTCGATCATCGGAATATCGTGCTCGAGGCCGAGGTCTTTGATTTGGCGGCCTTTCGCGATCAACCGGGGAGCCCCCATCCGGTCGGGCTTGTATTCCAGCGCGACGGGCTGATGGCCGGGGTTGGTCACGATGACGTCGGCCTCTTTCACGCGGGCCATCATGCGGCGCGCGGAATCGCGCTGAATGGATTTGATCTTGCCTTTAATCAGGGGGCTGCCTTCCGTGGCCTTCATATCGTCTTTGACTTCAGCCTTGGTCTGCTTGATGCTCTGCTCGAATTTCCGGCGCTGAATAAAGAAGTCGGCGATCGCGAGAATGACGACGACGGCAATCAGGGAACTCGCCACCCGGATGGTCAGGCTGCGGATGACCGCGTTCGACGCGTCGATTGAACGCGCCGGAAGCGTTACCAGATCATTCCATGAGGCAGCGAGCATTTTCCATGCGATCAGCGCGACCACGCTCACCATGGCGACCAGCTTCAGCCACTGCATCCAGGAAAGCTGACCCTTCAACCTGGAGAGCGCGTGCGCAGGATTCAAATTCTCGAAACGGAGTCCGGCCTTTTCGGGCGCGAAAACGGGAAGACCCTGAATAAAGTTGCCGGCCAGAGCGGCCACCAGCGCGGCCGTGAATACAGGCGCCACGGCGAAGAGAAAGTAGACTCCCGCCTGATGAATGAGTTGAGAGTTGTCCCCGGTTGTGGCTTGTTCAAGCAGACTGGCGAACAGCGAGCGGAAACCGGCGGGCGATTCGAGATAGTAGAAAGCCGTCACGGCGCTGGCGGCGAGCGTTATCGCGCCAGTCAGTTCCTGGGAGTAGGCAAACTGTCCTTTGTCCCGCGCCTGCTTCCGGTGCCTCGCAGTCGCTTTTTCTGTGCGTTCCCCGCTTCCCGATGCCACTGGATTATTTCCTCAGGACCATGGTTTCCATGATCGGTCCCATCGCGCGCGGCAAAAATGCCAGCGAAGCGCCCAGGACGACGAGTCCGACAAGAATCTTCAACGGCGCTGCCAGGACCACGGTGTTGATCTGGGGTTGCATTCTCGCGACGAAGCCGACGGTGATTTCGATCAGAAATGTTGCCAGGAAGACCGGCAGAGCGATCTTCCAGCCGATCACAAAGATTTCCTTCGATACTTCCATCAGCGAGCTGAACCACTGATTGGTCGTGATCGTCGCGCCTATCGGGAACACTTTGTAGCTGTCCGCCAGTGCGCGAAACATCACATAGTGCTGGTTCGACGCCAGGATCATGACGTAGCCCAGCATCGTCAGAAATCCGGCCATGACCGTCGACCGGTTCTGCGTCGTCGGATCCGTCATCTGGGCCGCCGAGAATCCGAGATATACGCTTAGAAGCTGGCCGCCGAGATGGAGTCCCGCAAATGCGATCCGGATGCCCATGCTCAGGAGCAGCCCGATGAGGAATTCTGCCGGCAAAATCAGTCCGGGATTGGAATAAACCTGGGGGTTATACGGAATGATCACCGACATTGCCGCCGAGATCGAAAACACCAGGACAATCTTCAGATACTGAGGCAAACCCGAATAGCCCCAGATCGGAGCGAACAGCAGCGTCGAGCCCACACGAATACTGACAATGAGGACATGCAATAAATAAAGGTAAGGGATTGCGAGCGAAACGAACTTCACCGGACGTACGGCTCAAATGATGCGAGCAGCGTGTGCGTATACGAAACCATCGTTCCCATCATCCAGGGGAAGACGATCAGGAAGACGACAAACGTCACGATGATGCGCGGCACGAACGCCAGCGCCTGGTCGTGGATCGAGGTGATGATCTGAATGACGCTGATGATAATACCGACGATGAGACCCGCTCCGAGCATCGGCGCGCTGACCATCAACACGGTTTCGAGAGTCTGATTGGATAGACGCAGAATGATTTCTTCAGACATAGCTTTTCACCAGGGATGAGATAACGAGATTCCAGCCGTCGACCATAATGAAGAGCAGCACCTTGAACGGCAACGACACCATCACCGGAGGCAGCTGCATCATTCCCATCGAAAGCAAGACGGATGCGACCACCATGTCGATGACGAGGAACGGCAGGAACAGCACGAAGCCGATTTGAAACGCGGTCTTGATCTCCGAGATCATGAACGCCGGCATGACCGCGCTCATCGAGAGCTCGGCCGGCGTTTTCGGCTTCGGCGCTCCCGACATCTCGACGAACAGCTGCAGATCCTTTTCGCGCGTGCTCTTGAGCATGAATTCCTTGAGCGGAGCGGCGCCGCGGTCGAGCGCTTCCGACTGGTCGATCTGGCCTGTAGACCAGGGCTGGTAGGCGCTGTTGTACATCTTCGTCAGCGTCGGATTCATCACGAAGAACGAGAGGAACAGGGCCAAGCCGATGAGGATCTGATTCGACGGCGCTTCCTGAGTTCCGAGCGCCTGCCGCAAAAAATGAAAAACGATGATGATGCGGGTAAACGACGACAGCGAAATGATAATGGCCGGCAGAAAGGTCAGAAGCGTCAGCAGGATCATGATCTGCACGGGCATGTTCATCTGAACCTGGCCGTTCGCGCTCGTCATGTCGAGCTTCAAGGTCGCCGGAGCCGCCGCCGCCGGCACAGTCGCAAGCATTAAATTGAACAATGAAAAGTTCATTTTCCCAGTTTGTCCAGAATGGAAATCGATTCCTTAGTTACGCCGATCAGGAGTTCTTCACCGCGGATTTTGACGACAATCAGACGGCATCGATCGCCGAGATGAAGCTGCTCAATGACCGATAGATCGCGCGGACCCGCCATGGCCGGAACGTACTTCTTCATGAGCTGAAGCACGAGGACCAGTCCGCCGAGAAGCAGTACCAGTGAGCCGATTACTTGAAACGCTATCATCAGACCAGACCTCCAGGCTTCTGGATTTCAATGATCCGCACGCCGGATGATTGGTCAACCGCGATCACCTCACCGCGCGCCACCTTCATACCATTGATGCAGATGTCGAACGGCTCTCCGGCCGGCTTTTTGAGCTCGATCACGGAGTTCGGCGAAAGGTTCATCATGTCGCGGACGCGAAGCCGCATGCGGCCGACTTCGATGGCAACCTGCAACGGAATGTCTTGAACCGCGCTCAGCTCGCGCAACATCGCGTCGGCGGGTACTGCGAATTGTTCTGGTTTGTCGCTCATAGTTGAATCACAAATTCGGTGAACATCACGTCCACGACTTTCGGATCGCGGAAATACAGGGCTACCTTGTCCTGCAGCTCGTGACGGAGTTTGTTCTTGCCTTCTTCGTTCATGATTTCCTGCGAAGTCTTCGCTGTCAGGCTCTGCAGAATGACATCGCGAACTTTCTGCTGAAGCGGCTGATTGGCGGCAATCTGCGCCACCTTCGATTTGTCGTCGACGAGAAGGCTGATCTTGATTCTGAGGTAACGAGCCGCGTCCTCGTCGGCGAGGTTGACGACAAAGGGCTCGAGCGGCAGCACCGCACTCTTCTCGAGCATGGCAGCGATCCTTTGCTGCTCGGCTTCCTTCGCCCTGTCCGGATTGGCCGCTCTGGCTTGAGCGTTCAGAGTTCTATTGATCAGTACAAACGAAATGAATCCGCCACCGGCGCTGGATACGATGGCCAGGAGCACAATCACCAGCATCCTGCCGATCGACGCATAAGATTTCGCCGGTTTTACTTCCTGTAGTTCTTCGACTGTTTCTTCAGGCACAATTCGTCTCCTCTTTACGAGTCAAGGACAATGCACGAACTGTGCCGTTTCGTAGGTGTTGAAAGGAAAGGGGTTAGGTCAGGGAAAGGTCAAAACATTGACTGGAAAGATGGGAATCAGCCAAAAACGGTTATGCAGGTATGAATGAATTGTCGCGTAGACATTCCCCGCCTTTCCAAGGCGGGGTGGCTGCGCCATTAACAAATGGCCCGTTTCCTTAGCGGCGCAGACGGGGTTGTTAGTAACTTCAACAAATAAGGTGCGCTGCGCGATTCCTGGATAACCGCCTCGCCCGAGCGTTCTAACGTTTGATCGCTCGGGCACCCCGCCTTGAAAAGGCGGGGAATGGCCTCGCCCGACAATTCATTCCTTGATTCCAGAACAATATTCCCTACTCCAGCAAATGCTCGGCTAAATCCCGGATCAGTTGCCGGACCTCCAGGGTTTTTTCCTCGATCAGCCTGGTGCGCTCGAGCGCTTTTGGCGTCAACTTCTCGAACTGCATCAGCTCGGCATTGGCCAGGACCATCCCGATGCGGTTATTGAGGTCGTGGATCCACTTCTTAACTTTTTCGTCATCCATGACCGACTAATCTAACACGCCTTTCAAATTCGTGTTCTGACGTAACGTCCAATAGAAGCATCGTCTTGCGACTTCTGCAGGGCCGCGTCGTCTTCACGCTCCGATTGATGCAATCGGCGCGCCTGAAGCTTCTCGATGATCTTTTGCGCCTTCATCGCTTCCGACCATTCGGAACGCCGCTGTGCGAGGTTGGTTGTCGCTGTCTCGAGGGATTGATGGATCACCTTGCGTTGCTGTTTCAGGGCCTCGATATATCTTTCGCCGCTCTGGAGATCGTTGCCGGTAGCGGTCTTCAGATAGGCAATTCCTTCCCGCGTCTGCTGAATCTGGCCGGCGGCCTCGGAGTCGGCGTTCTCGAGACGGCGCACTTCGCCTTCGGCCTGCTTGACGCCGGCTTCCGCCACAGACACATAGGTCTGGCGGATATGAAACAGGCGTTCCAGCCGCGGCAGACTTCCCTTGAGTCTGGTGCTCATTTCGTGCCCCCTAACTCGAGGAGTTGTTGATGGGTGACACTGAGCTGGGCGAACTGCTCCGCTCTCTGCTTCAGGAATTGGTTGATGGCATCGTGGCGGTCGATCGCCGTGTCGATGCGGGGATTGGATCCGCGTTTATACGCGCCGATATTGATGAGGTCTTCGGATTTCCTGTAGGTGGCCATCAAGTCGCGGATTTCATACGCCGCATTCTTGATGTTCTGTCCGACCAGATGCGGCATGAGGCGGCTGACGCTCGCAAGCACATCGATACAGGGATAGTGACCGCGCGATGCTAGCTCGCGATCCAGCACGATGTGTCCATCCAGAATGGAGCGCGCGGAGTCGGCGATCGGATCATTCATGTCGTCGCCTTCCACCAATACCGTGTAGAACGCCGTGATGCTGCCCTTGCTGAACTTTCCGGAACGTTCCAGAAGTTTCGGCAATAATGAGAACACGGAAGGCGTATAGCCTTTCGAAGACGGCGGCTCACCGGCCGCCAGACCGACTTCGCGCTGAGCCATGGCAAAGCGCGTCACGGAATCCATCATCAGCATCACGTTGTAGCCGCGGTCGCGGAAATACTCCGCGGCGGCGGTGGCTGCAAATGCGGCACGGATGCGCACAAGCGCAGGCTGATCGGAGGTTGAAACGATAATGATGGACCGCTTCAATCCTTCCTCACCGAGATCGTTTTCGATGAACTCCCGCACTTCGCGGCCGCGTTCACCGATCAATGCGATGACGTTGATATCCGCGCTCGTATAGCGCGCAATCATTCCCAATAACGTGCTTTTGCCGACGCCGCTGCCGCCGAAGATTCCAACCCGCTGGCCCTTCCCGGTCGTCAGCAGGCTGTCGATGACACGGACGCCCGTCTGAAGAGGGTCGCGTATGGGATCCCGTGAAAGCGGGTTTGCCGGCTCGGCATAAAGATCCTGGCGATGAAGTTCGAGCGGCAGGGGTTTGTCGTCGATAGGACGGCCGAGGCCGTCGAGGACGCGGCCTTGCAGCGCCTCGCTCATGCCGATGCTGGCGGTGCGGCTCGATGCCTGAAGAATGTCTCCCTGGCGGACTCCGTCGATTTTGCCCAGCGGCATCGAAATGACTTTTCCGTCGGTGAAGCCCACGACTTCGACGGGAATGCGCCGGCCCTGGGTTTCAAGCCAGCACACGCATCCCATTGTGACGTTCGGGCCGTGAGATTCGATCGTGTTTCCGACGACTTTTTCGACGATTCCGAATTCGTTAACCGGGTCGCCGGTCTCCAGGCGCTTATAGAATCTATCGAGATCCAGCCGGCTATTCATCGAACAATGCCTTTCCGATGGTATCGATTTGCGCCGCTACCCGGCCGTCCAGGAAGGTTTGACCCGTTTCAATCACAAAGTCACCGCGCTCCAGCGTGGCGTCGTCCTTCACAGTCACGGCAGGATTCGCATTCCCGGCCGCAACCCGGACCCGGCCAAAATCCTGCCGGCTGACGCGCAATGCAATGCTCTGGTGTCCGGAGACGCGCTTCAACGCGACCGAAGCCAGCGCCCCCACGAGATCGGGATCCATGGTGAGTTCCCGCTGAACAATCTTGCGGGCGATCTCGAGAGCCAGCCGGACGGTCTGCTGCTCCATCTCTTCCACCAGCTGTTTATGGGACTCGGCGAGTTGGGCGATGCCGTTCTCGTAACGCTTGACGATGGTTTCCACCATCTTCTCGCCCATCTGTTTACCGATCCTCTCGCCTTCGCCATATCCCTGCTCGAATGCCTCTTTTTCGACATTCATCGCATGTTCCTGCGACGCCAGGGCAAGGAAAGACTGTTCTGCCGGCGCACTGATCGTGAGCCTCTGAAGCCTGCCGTCACCGCGAATGATTCTAGAGGACATATTCCTCGCCACCGCCTCCGCCGAGGTTGATGATTCCTTTTTCTTCGAGCTTGCTTACCACTTCGACAATCCGCTGCTGAGCCGCGTGAACATCCTTGATCTTCACTGGTCCCATCAATTCCATTTCTTCCTTCATCATCTCGATTGCACGACCGGACATGTTGCGGAAGAACTGCTGCTGCTGATGATCCGTGGCGCCTTTGAGCGCTTGAGCAATGGTCTTCTTATCGATGCACTGCAGAATTTCGCGAATCGCCTGATCATCGAGAATCGAGATATCTTCGAAGACAAACATCAATTCACGGATCGAATTGGCGACCTCGGGTTTGTCGCCGGCGATCTTATCGAGCACCGCGCGGCTGTGCCGCCGGTCCATTCTGTTCAGGAGTTCGGCAACGGCGCGGATACCGCCGTAGGCCTGGTTATGGGCATAGGTTCCGACCGGCTTAAGCTTCTCTTCAAGCACGGCGGAAATCCCGCGAATCACGTCGGGAGAAATGGTTTCCAGGCTCGCCATGCGGATGGCAACATCCGCCTGGATGTCGTCGGGCAATGATTCGAGCAGTTCCGCGGAACTGTTGGGCGCCAGGTGCGCAAGAATCATGGCGATCGTCTGCGGGTGTTCGTTTTGAATGAACTGGGATAACTGAACCGGGTTCAAGCGGTCGATCGCCTCGAAGGCATTCGAGCTCGTGGCGCTGGATGAGAGCCGGTCCATGATGCGTTTGGCCGGGCCGGCGCCCAGGGTGCGGCGAATAACTTTCTTGGCGTAATCGACGCCGCCTTCGGAAACGAAGCGGTTGGCAACAAGCAGCCGGTACAGCTCCTCGGCGGATTTTTCCGCATCTTCGGATGCGATGGGACCGACATTCGAGATCTCTTTCGAAATCGCTTCGATCTCGGCCTCGTTGAGAAACCGAAGTACCTCCGATGCCGTCTCTTCACCGATGAGAACGAAGAGGGTGGCCGCCAGCTTCACATCACCGCTTTTCATTTATGCCTTTCATCCGCGAGCCACATGCGCACCAGTCTGGCTACGGTCTCAGGGTCACTCTGTGTCTGCTCCACGACGCGCTTCCGGATCAAATCTATTTTGGTCGGCGACGATAATGACTGGAGCTCGCGCTCAGCCGCGTCCGCGCGGTCATCTGCAAGCGTTGTTCCGTTGAGCTGCGCTTCGAGCTGTTTCACCGTCATCGGTGTCTTCACGGTTCCGGGCAGGCGGGGAACATTCCGCCCTGCGGGGATTGAACCGGCAGGAGCCCAGTTGCCAAAAACGCTCTTCTGAACAGGACGCAGGAAGAGCAGATAAAGAATGATGAAGACGACCGGAATAATCAGGTAGCGAAGACCTGTCATGATCAACGGCCCTTGCTTGTCCATGAACGTGGGCTTTTCGACGAGTTCGGCTTCCCCTTCGAAGGAAACGTTTTCGACCGTCAGCTGATCGCCTCGATCGGGATTGAAACCGATCGCCGCCGAAATCAGGTCCCGATACTTTTTCATGTCATCGGCGTCGCGCGGTTCCTGCGTCGTCTGCGGCTTGCCGTCGCTGCCCGTTACGACCTTGGTATGGTTATCGATCAGCACGGCGATCGAGACGCGATCGACCCTCCCTACCGGATTGACGATATGGCGTACAGCTTTGCTGACTTCATAATTGGTGGTTTCGTTCTGTTTCAACAGATTGCCGGCGGATTCCGTTTGCGGCTCGCGCTCTTCCTGTTTCTGCTGGCTGCGAACGACACTGCCCTGC
Organism: Terriglobia bacterium; assembly: GCA_036496425.1. Classification (NCBI taxonomy): domain Bacteria; kingdom Pseudomonadati; phylum Acidobacteriota; class Terriglobia; species Terriglobia bacterium. Next base: position 61,856 of record DASXLG010000248.1, read on the forward strand.
GGATCGTATTGCTCGACGGTTTCCTCGACCTGCTGGAAGTTCATGACGACCGAGACCTGCGGGCGAACTTTTCCCTGGCCGACTGCAGGCTCGAGAATCTGGACGATCTTGTTCGAGAGTTCGGTCTCGACCTTCTGCCGTGCGTCCAATTGCGTTGAGGAGAGTCCGCTGTCGCCGCTGTCGTTGCGGGACAGGATCTTTCCGCGATAGTCGATCAATACCACTTTCTCGGGGGTGAGCCCTTTGACCGAGCTGGCGACAACATTGATGATTCCCTGCGCTGCCGAAGCAGACAGCGTCCGGCTATTCTTCAATTTCAGGATGACGGATGCTTTCGTCTGGTCGTCGGTGCTCTGAAAAAGCGACTCCTTCGGCAGCACCAGATGGACACGCGCCGCTTCAACTTCGGCGAGAGTCATGATGCTGCGGGCGAGCTCGCCTTCGAGCGCGCGCTGATAATTGACCTGTTCCTGGAAGTTGGTCAAACCGAAATTCGTACGATCGAAGATCTCGAAACCGATCCGGCCGCTCTCCGGCAATCCCTGGCTCGCAAGCTGAATCCGCACTTCGGCAATCTTGTCGGCGGCGACCTTAATCGTGCGGCCGTCGGGGCCGAGTTCGTAAGGAACTTTGAGGTCGGTCAGCTTTTGTATCAAGCCCTGGGCTTCCTGGGGATCGAGGTCCGCATACAGCGTCTGGTACTCGACGCGATTCATGAAAAACACCAGCGCCCACAGCATGACGAGAACAAGTGCGCCGGACCCGGCGATCGCCAGCTTCTGCTGAAGCGTATAGCGTGTAAGGAAGACCTTGATTTGATCGAGCGGGCTTTGTGCGGCCATTGGCGGTTACTACACCTGGGCTTTCATGATTTCCTGGTACGCAGCAACGATCTTGTCGCGCACCTGCATCATCGTCTGAAACGATAGATCCGCCTTCTCGAACGAGGTCATTACGGAATGCAGATCGGATTCATTGCTGAGAAATTTCTGCAAGTCGCCCGGGCAGCTTTTTTCGACGTTGCTTACCTGCTGGATGGCTTGGTTCAGGAGATTGCCGAAGGAGCCGCCGGAAACGGGGGCCTTTGGAAGCGTCGGCGTCGGCATCATCCGCGGAATGTTGCTGTAAACTTTGAAGTCGCTCATCGACCCCTTATAGGCAGGCGGAATACCAGATGGCAGATGTATCGGTAAATCAGTGACTTACGGCTGACTTGGTTGGGTAGGATAACCTTAAAAGTCGGGGGTTTGACACAAAAACCGGCGAAAAACGCCGCTTTCTTGACGGTTAAACGGCCGCCATTCTGTCAAGAATCCAACAATGTCAAGGTTTTGGATTCAACCCCATCCTGGCAACAAGGATGCCTAATAAGGACTCGATCTTTTCAAGTCTGGAGTCGATCATCGCGGATTTTTCGGTCGCGAGGGCAAGCCTGGCCGACAGCTTCTTATTGTCGTCTATCAGCATCAGATACTCCATGATACGGCTCGCAGCGATTTCGATTTCGGCGAGCTTAAAAGGTTTGGCCAGGTAATCGAAGGCGCCGCGCCGGATGGCTTCGATGGCGGTCTCGATGGACGAATAGCCCGTCATAATGACGACATAGCTCAAAGGATTGACTTGTTTCGCCACCTTGAGAACCTCCATCCCGTCCGGTCCGGGAGGCATCACAAGGTCGGTAAAGATAATGTCGAAGCTAAGCTTCCGGGATTGAATCAGGCTGATGGCTTCCGAGCCGTCGCGAGCCGACGAAACGGTGAAATTACGGGATTGCAGGTACTCACACAGTGTCAATCTGAGGTCACTGTCGTCGTCCACGACGAGGATTCGAATTTTGCCGGGAAACACCTCTGCTACATTCACCATGTCAATGTATCGGCAAATTCCTTGAAAACTTTAGATTCGACAGGTACAATCGGTCAGATTTTCTAGCAGGGAGGCGTTTCATGGACACGAACAAGGAACAGGTTCTGGTGGTCGACGACGAAGAGGATCTTCGCCACGCGATCGTCGACATCTTGACACTCGACGGATTTGAAGTCGATCAAGCCGGGTCTGCTGAAGAAGCAGCGGAGAAGCTTTCACAGATTGCATACGACGTTTTGATCACCGATCACAACCTTCCCGGAAAGACCGGGGTCGAACTGCTCGAAGAATCGCTGGTCCGCTATCCGGAAATCATCGGCGTGGTCATCACGGGATACGGCACGATCGAAACGGCTGTGAACGCTATAAAGAAGGGCGCATACAACTACCTGACAAAGCCATTCAAGCTGGTCGAACTCCCGATCATGGTTCGCAAAGGTCTCAAGGAACGCCACCTCCGGTTTGAAAATCAATACCTCCGCAAGCAGCTCGACGAGAAGTACGGCTTCAGCAACATTATCGGCTCGGGCCGGGGCATGAAACGGATCTTCGAACTGGTCGAGACCATTGCCGGCCTCAACAGCACCTGTCTGATCCAGGGCGAAACAGGAACCGGAAAAGAACTGATCGCCAAGGCCATCCACTTCAACAGTCCGCGCAAGGACCAGAAGCTTGTCAGCATCAACTGCGGCGCGATACCCGAAAGCCTGCTCGAGTCCGAGTTGTTCGGTCACGTGAAAGGCGCATTTACAGGCGCCGTCCAGACGCGCATCGGCCGCTTCGAACAGGCGAATGGCGGAACCATCTTCCTGGATGAAATCGGAAACATGCCGGTTTCGCTGCAGGTCAAACTGCTGCGCGTCCTTCAGGAACGCGAGTTCGAGCGCGTCGGCGGCAACAGCACGGTAAAGGTCGACGTCCGGATTATCGCGGCGACGAGTTCGAACCTGGAACAGATGGTGAAGGACGGAACGTTCCGCGAGGATCTCTACTACCGCTTGAATGTCATTCCGATCAATCTGCCGCCGCTCCGCGAACGCCGCGAAGATATTCCATTGCTCGTCCAGAAATTTGTCGAGCACTTCTGCGATGCCCACAAGCTGGATCTGAAAACCGTTTCACCCCAGGTCATGAAAGGTCTGATGGCGTATGACTGGCCGGGCAATGTCCGGCAGCTGGAAAACCTTGTGGAAAGGATGGTCGCGCTGACCGGCAACCGGCCGGCAATCCTTGCAACGGACCTTCCCGCGGAGATTCAAAACCGGGATTCCATGAATTTCGTACCGCTGATTGAAATTCCCGAAGAAGGCATCAACTTCCAGAACGTGGTTACCGACATGGAGCGCGAACTGATTCTTCAGAGCCTGCGCAAGACCAACGGCAACAAGAAGCTGGCGGCTAAACTGCTCAACCTGAAGCGCACCACGCTGATCGAAAAGATCAAGCGCATCGGCCTGGGAGAACAGATCGCGGCATCGGCCTGAGCCGCTAATGTTTTAGTCCGGTGCCGTCGATAACACACGCATGGAACGGGTGTTAGTTGTCGACGACGAAAAAGATTGCCGGTATGCGCTTGCAGACGCGCTCAGAGCAAAAGGTTTTAATGCCGAAATAGCCGAAAACGGGCGTGAGGCTCTGGCTGTTCTCGAAAGCCAGCCCTCCACCTACGGCCTGGTCTACTCCGACATGCGAATGCCGGAACTTGGCGGGATCGAACTCGTCGAGAATCTCGCCGGCCTCGACCCGACAATCGTGGCCGTTCTGCTCACCGGACAGGCGGATCCCCGAAGCCCGGTCGCCGCGATGCGGGCCGGCGCCTTCGATTTCCTCAGCAAACCGTTCACCATGAGCGAGCTTGAAATCAGTCTCGCCCGCGCGACGGAACGGCGGCACATGCTTGTCCGTCACGAGAACGATCGGGCGGGTTTACGGAATCTTCTCGACACCAGTGAAGCGGAGAAGAAGCGTCTTGTCACCCGGCACGAAGAAGAACGGCAGAAGATTTTCGTGTCGTCCATTCGCGCTCACGCGCGTTCGATCGAAGCCAAGGATTCATATACAGCAGCCCACTGCGATCGCGTCGAACGATACGCGGAAATCATTGCCAGACATCACGGCGGATTCGACGAAAACTGGATCTTCAATCTGAAAGTCGGTGCGATCCTGCACGACATTGGAAAGATTGGCATTCGCAGCTCCATTCTTTGCAAACCCGGCGCGCTGGATGCCCTGGAATACGATGAAATCCGGGCACATCCGGTGATCGGCGGGCGTATCGTGCGGTCGCTGGGCGGGCTCAATCTCGAGCCTATCGTCCGTCACCATCATGAACATTTTGATGGAACAGGTTATCCGTGGGGACTGAAGGGGGACGCAATTCCACTCGAGTCGCGAATCGTCCTGATCGCGGACACGTTCGACGCCATGACCAGCGACCGGCCATACCGGCGGTGCATGAACACCGATCTTGCTCTAGCCGAGCTGGAAAACCACGCGGGCGCGCAATTCGATCCTTATATGGTACGAGTCGCGCTCGACGCGGCCCCGCAACTCGACGCCGCGCGCCTGGAACATTCTGAGAACGGGAAGCGGGAGTATTTCAGTTCAAGTTTTTAGCCGCTTTGGCTTCGGTGACGTAATACCCCGTTCGATGGCGAATCTGTGAACCGGGTTTACTGACTTTCACATCGACCTCCCGCCATGTGTTCTTATCCGAGAGGGTCGTCGGGTAGTACCCCAGCGTGTATTGCTGGTGTAATTCTTCAAGAAGAACTTCCGCAAGACCGTTCAACGCATAATTTCTACCGGTAAACAGCCGGAAAGCCCGCCCGCCGCTGATACTGGTCAGGCGCCCGAGCATGTAGTGATAGATGTGGTACCGGGTGCGGCCCAGGGCAAGAGGATCGTCATCGTCATCATCGATGCCGATGGCGTAGACAAGGACCTCCGAACGCTTCAGGATGTCTTCGACCTGAGTCGAATTGATGTGGCTCTTCGTATCGAAGCCGTCCGTGACCATCAGCAGGATCTTCTTGTTGTGCTTCGCCTTCTTCATTTCCTCCATGCCGGTCTGGATGGCGTCATAAGCGGCGGTTTCGCCGCCGGCCCGGATATCTCTCAGGCTTTTTTGCACGTCCTGCATGTTCGAGGTGAAGTGTTGGCGCATCTGCACATCGGAAGAGAATTGCACGACAAACATTTCGTCCTGCGGCGACAGAGCCAGCGCGACCTCGCGCACGGTCTGGAGGGCCTGTTGCAGTTTGTGCCGCATGCTGCCGCTGGAATCGATCAGGACGCCGACGCTGACAGGGACGCGGAGATCATGCGAGAAGAATGAGATTTTCTGCTTTTCGCCGTTCTCGAAGATCTGGAAGTCGTCGACCTTCAGGCCGTCGAGGTATTTGCCCTGATCGTCGAGAACCGTCGCCGTTACATTGACCAGCTCGACGTTGATGTTCAACCGGTATCGCGGATCCTGGGGATCCTGGACATCGGCAGGCGGAGTTGCAGGCGCCGGGGTTTCCTGCGCGGTGGTTTCCTGAGCTGCAGGTTGCTGCGATGTTTGTGCCGTGATATGAACTGCTCCGGCGCATAACACGCAAAGAATGACAATTGAGCCTATCCAAACGTGCTTTCGTGCGTTCATGGTGAGCTACTCGTTAACGGCTGCATGGCCGCGATTTTTATTTTGTTACAACGGGGGTCGGATTCATTCTACAACGGAGGCTTGCGGAAACTTCCACTGAATTCGTCAGCAGGCCTGTCAGTGGCCTTCGCGTACCGCGTTGCGGTTCCAGTTAGGTATCTCGACGATGAGATTCCGGCTGCCATCGGGAACGCTCTGGCAACTCAGACGGCTATTCGGCGTCAGCCCGGGAGCATAGGACAGCTCTTCCTCTTCGGTGTCCGTTATCTCGGGAATCGATTGCCCGCCTTCGCGCACGATGCAATGGCAAGTGGAACAGGCGCATACACCGCCGCACGCGTGGTCGATTTCGATTCCGTTCGAGAGCGCGATGTCGAGGATGCTTCCCGGAAGACCCGTATGCCCGTACGGGATCTTCTCGGGGTCAACCTCCACGGTCACATTCATCGGCAGAAATGTGATGCTGAACTTCTGCGTCGCCGGAGCAGGAGGTTCTTCGTTCACGTATGGATTGGTTCCTCCCATATATAGCTATTATGTGCTTTTTGCGCGCAGGAACCGCGCAGCGCACCATTTTTATTTGAAATTACCAACCGCCCCGTCTGCGCCGCAAACGAAGGGAACCATTTTTATTAATGGCGCAGCCACCCCGCCTTGGAAAGGCGGGGAATGCAAAA
>DASXLG010000249.1 GCA_036496425.1 Terriglobia bacterium
GAAGGGCATCAGCATCCTCGTGGTGGAAGATGACGACGACACGAGAGATTTATTGAAGGTTCTGCTGGAAACACAGGGCGCGGCCGTTACCACCACCGCTTCCGTCCAGGAAGCGCTCGCCGCCTACGATAATGCCCGGCCCCATGTCATCGTCGCCGATATCGGCATGCCGGATTACAACGGCTATACGCTGATCGGCCGTGTCCGCTCCCGGGACCGCGAGAAAGGGAAGATGGTCCCAGCCATCGCGTTGACCGCCTTTACAACCGCAATCGATCGCGACACCGTTCTTTCCGCCGGCTTCCAGGTTCACATACCGAAGCCATTCGAGCCGGGCCGCCTGATTTCAGTCATCGCCGATCTGGCTGCGAAATACAAATAGTCCGCGCTTCAAGCCGCTTTGCGGTGATCTTGGTGATCTCGGTGATCTCGTGATTCGTGTCTTTCGGTGTAAACCGCAATCCCGAATATGATCGCGGCGGGAAGCACAGGAATAAATACCCAGATCGCGAATCCGAAGACTGCCAGCAGCGTGAATGCCGTCACGGCGATAGACAAAGCAATGATTTTGAGTATTCGCCCCACAATGATTCAGCTGCACCTTCGTCACCATCCTATAAAATCGAATCTGGATGCCGTCCGCAACACAACCCGGATATCTGCAGCGAGCCGTGCGGATGCTGCGGCCCTCGCACGAACATTCGGCACGTTCAGCGACGCTGCTGGTGATGACGGTAGTCATGATTGCGCGCGTGATTGGCTACGTGCGGCAGGCATATATCGGATATGCATTCGGAGCCGGAGTGGAAACGGATGCCTATGTCGCCGCATTCATCGTGCCGGACTTTCTGACCTACCTGCTAGCAGGGGGCGTCACTTCGATCACGTTTATATCGATCTACACGCGCTATACGTCCGAGAACCGCGAGAACGAGGCTCAAAGAACGCTTTCGATCATCATTACTGTAATGGCCGTCGTATTTGCCCTCGGCGGACTGGTTGCGGGAGTATTTGCCCCGCAGATCGTTCGGCACATCTTTCCCAAGTTTGGCCCTGAAGAATTGCGTCTTTGCGTATACCTGACGCGAATTCTGTTGCCTCAGCCGCTGTTTGTCTTTGTGGGGGGCGCCCTCGGCGCGGTGCTGCTTTCGAAGCGGATGTTCCTCATCCCTTCGCTCACTTCCATCATCTACACGCTATGCCTTATCGCCGGAGGAATTCTTCTGTCCGGGCGGATCGGGATCGCATCGTTGGCGCTGGGCGCCACCGCCGGTGCGTTTATCGGACCATTTCTAATGAATGCGATCGGCGCCGCGCGGCATGGCGTTCGATACTCGCCAAGCCTCGATATAAAGAACGCCGGGTTTCGGGAGTGGTTGTGGATCTCGATCCCGCTGATGCTGGGTGTCTCCCTCGTAACAGCCGATGATTGGCTCCTTAGTTACTTTGCTTCCGGAGGCGTGGGCGATATTGCCCGGTTGAATTACGCCAAGCGGTTGCTGCAGGTTCCGGTTGCCGTGATGGCTCAGGCTGCCGGCCAGGCGGCGCTTCCGTTCTTTGCGAAACTGTTCAGCGAAAAACGCCTGGTCGAGTTTGAGGAGCAGGTGAACAGGGCGGTGTATCGTGTCGCCGCAGCGTCATTCCTGATAACGGCCTGGATGATGGCCACCACTCTTCCGATTACTGACCTCGCCATGCGCCGCGGCAAATTCACGTTTGTCGATTCGCAGGAAACGGCGATTTTTCTGTTCTGGTTCGCGCTCTCCCTCGCGTTCTGGGCGGCTCAGGCAATCTATGCCCGCGGTTTTTATGGCGCAGGAAGCACATGGACCCCGATGATTGCCGGAACCATTGTTACTGCAGTGATCATTCCTGTGTATTACGCCTCCTTTCACGCGCTGGGCGTCACGGGACTAACCATCGCTTCAGACATCGGGATCGCAACACACACCATCGTGCTCGCCATTCTGCTTCATCGCCGAAAGCTCGTGACGTTCGGCCTCATGCCTTGGCGAGAACTCGGAAAAGCTGCAATCACGGCCGTTTTCGCAGGTCTGCTCGCTTTCAAAGCCGGCAGCCTCATTCCGTTGAGCGGCGGCCGGCTGCCCGATATCGAAGCCTTCTCGCTGGCTTCCATCACCTGGGCCATCGCGGTCGCTTTCGGCCTGTGGGTGACCAAATCCAACCTGCCAGGAGTTCTGCGCAAAAAGTGATTCGAGTTCTATGACACCGCGACAAATTCGAAGGCGAACACTTATACTACGGAGACCTATCGGCTTAAAGTGAGGGAGTGATGAAAAGTGTTCGTATTTCAGGCGCTGTGGTTGCCGTCTGCGCATTGGCCGCGATGGCGTATGCGCAGGCCGATGTCAGACCTACCAACCTGCTTCCGAATCCATATGACACGGTGCAGGGTTGGGCGAAAATGCCGGCCGGCCGGACCTGGGGAGCGACCGGCGCCGTCGACATCGACAAGGACGGCAAGTCCATCTGGGTTGCCGAGCGCTGCGGCGCCAACTCCTGCCAGGGATCGATGCTCGATCCGATCCTGCACTTCGACGAGAACGGAAAGCTGATCAAGAGTTTTGGCGCCGGAATGACGATCGCGCCGCACGGCATCTTCGTCGACCGGGACGATAACGTGTGGGTCACGGATTGCGCCTGCACGCCGGGTTTAACTCCAGAAGCAGGCAAAGGTCATCAGGTTTTCAAATTCAGCAAGGATGGAAAGCTGCTCATGACACTGGGCAAGGCCGGAGGCGGCCGCGAGCCCGAATTCTTCTTCCAGCCGAACGATGTGCTCGTCGCTCCGAACGGCGACATCTTCGTCTCGGAAGGCCACACCAGCACGCCCGGATCGACAGCGCGTATCCTGAAATTTTCCAGGGACGGGAAGTTCATCAAGACCTGGGGCAAGCTCGGAACCGCGGGCGGCGATTTCGATCAGCCGCACGCGCTCGCGATGGACTCGAAACGCCGGCTGTTCGTGGGCGATCGCGGCAATAACCGCATCCAGATTTTCGATCAGGATGGCAGCTTCCTCGATCAATGGAAACAGTTCAGCCGGCCGAGCGGTCTTTACATCGATCCGAAGGACACGCTTTACGTTGCCGATTCCGAATCGGAATCCATCGCAAAAAATCACGACGGCTGGAAGCGCGGTATACGCATCGGGAGTGCTCAGAATGGATCGATCAAATACTTCATTCCCGATCCGGTTGAAAAAGCCACAACCACCAGCGCCGCTGAAGGCGTGGCCGCCGATGAGCAGGGGAATATCTACGGTGCGGAAGTCGGGCCCAGGGCATTGAAAAAATACGTCAAGAAAAAGGGCTCGAACTAATTCCATTCATGGATTTTGAGATTGTCATCATCGGTGGTGGCATCGTCGGCCTCGCCACCGCACTTCAAATCATCCGAAAGCAAAAAGGCGTGCGCATTGCGGTCCTCGAGAAGGAGCCGGAAATCGCGCGCCACCAGACCGGACACAACAGCGGCGTCATTCATTCCGGCCTTTACTACAAGCCAGGATCATTGAAAGCAAAGAACTGCGTCGCGGGCGCCGCGGCGATGGTCAGGTTTTGCAAGGAGCACGGCATCCCGTATGAGATCTGCGGGAAAGTTGTCGTCGCGACCGATCCATCCGAGCTTCCGGGGCTTCAGGAACTGCTTCGCCGTGGCACGGCGAATGGCGTGCCCGGAGCGGTGACGATCGGGCCCGAGCGATTGCGCGAGCTGGAGCCGCACTGTACTGGAGTGGAAGCCCTTCATGTGCCGGGAACGGGGATCGTGAACTACGCCCTCGTCGCCAGGAAATACGCCAAACTGATTACAGCGGGCGGAGGGCAAATTCTGACCAGTTGCCCGGTGCACGGGATCGTCCAGAAGTCTGGTGAAACGGTTCTCGAAACGAGCCGGGGAGCAGTCAAAGGAAATCTCATCATCAATTGCGCCGGACTGTACAGCGATCGCATCATGCGGCTTGCCGGCCAGGACAATGGTCTTCAAATCGTGCCGTTCCGCGGCGAGTACTACGAAATCGTTCCGGCGCGGCGCGGCTTGGTGAAGGGTCTGATTTATCCGGTTGCCGACCCGCGATTTCCATTTCTCGGCGTTCATTTCACGCGCCGGATTTCCGGCGGCATTGAAGCCGGACCGAATGCCGTACTGGCGTTTAAGCGCGAAGGATACAAGAAAACCGATGTGAACCTGAAGGACGCCGTCGAAACTGCGCTATTTCCGGGATTCTGGCGCATGGCCGCGAAATACTGGAAGAGTGGATGCGGGGAGTACTACCGGTCACTGAACAAAGGCGCTTTCACGCGCGCCCTGCAGAAGCTGGTTCCGGAGATTCAATCCGCGGATCTGGAGCCGGCGGGTTCGGGCGTCCGCGCGCAGGCTCTGGATAGGACCGGGAGACTCCTGGACGATTTCGCCATCGTGCAAACGAAGCAATTCATCCACGTTTGTAATGTGCCGTCGCCGGCGGCAACGGCATCGCTGGTGATCGGGAAACAGATTGCGGAACTTGCCGCGGGCGCAGAAAAATAGGCGAGACGCCGGGGTTGCATAGAATCCCAATTTCGACATGGCGTGCGAGCGCCCCCCCTGCCGCTTCGCGGCTCTCCCCCTGTATCAGGGGGAGAGTTTACGCTGGAGGAACCGGCAAACAGTCTCTTTCCGTCCTCGAATGTGACGCTGGTCACGTTGGCTCTGGGACTGCCGTTCTAATTAAGTTTACTGTCCCCCTGATAAAGGGGGACAGCCAGGCGCGAAGCGCCGGGCAGGGGGTCGCTCACACACCATCCTATTTCTCGAGATCCTTCGAATTCATCGTCACCTCGAACCGTGCAATGTTCGAGGTCGCGTTGGCTTTGACATCTTCGACCCACAATGCATACACGCCTGGCAGCATGACCACTGTGTCGATATCGTGTTCGATCTCACCTTTGTCATTCGTGTACATCTCGAGAATCCGAAATTCGGTTCCGTCCGGTCTCTGGAGATGAGAGCGCACGTCGGATTTTGGCGTGAAACCGGTACCTTTCATCTCAACGTGTCCGAGGTGCAGGATTTTCGCCGGCGAAACAGTGATTTTGGGTGTTGCTTTCGGGGTGGTCTGGGCAAATATGGACATCCCCAACAAAACGCAGAAAATCGAGGCGAACAGCGGTTTTAAGCTACACATAGAGTCTATTCATCATTGCATCATTCGAGGTTGCTTCATTTCTTCAATTTGAAATGCAGAAACTTCGAATGATGCAATCTCCAATGATTTTGAACAAAAAAATGGACCAAGGTCCGAGAACCCTGGTCCATTTTATTACGGATTGTTGCGACCTACGTCCAGGAATACCCTGCCTTGGCAAGAGGCAGATGTCGAATCCGAACGCCCGTTGCTGCGGCGATCGCATTGCAGATCGCGGCAGGCGCCGGTGGCAGCGAAGGCTCGCCGAGGCCGGTTGGCGTATAGTCGGATTTGAGGAACTTCACCTGGATCTGGTTCGGTGCGACTTGACGCATTCGGGTCGGTTGATACTTGTCGAAGTTCGACTGCACGACAGCGCCGTTCTCGATGGTGATTTCCCAGGCCATCAAATGGCTCATGCCTTCGACGAAGCCGCCCTGGACGAGGTTTTCCGCCTCGCTCGCATTGACGATCTGCTCGCCGATGTCCACGGCCGCCCATGCCTTGTCGACTTTGAGCTTCTTGCTGGCATCGACAGAAACCTGGCAGACGTACGCCACGTAACCGGAATGCGCGTACTGGAACGACACACCCTGGCCGGTGCCTTTCGGCAGCTTGCTGCGGTTATTCCAGTTGGACATATCCCGGACGGCTTCCAGCACTGCTTTTGCTCGGGCAGCGTTGAACGGAGCATTGGCGCCAGTTCGATTCGTCGGAGGTTTGTAGGTCGTCGGGCTATTCAGAAGATCTAACCGATACTGCAGAGGATCTTTTCCGGCGGCCACCGCGATTTCGTCAATGAACGACTGCATCACGAAAGAGGTGCCATTGAACGCCGGAGCCCGCATGGCTCCTGTCGGAATGTTGAAGGGGCCGAACTGGCTGTCGGACACCCAGAAGTTGTCGGTGAACCCGCGCGGGAATTCGTTTGTGGGTACCACCGAAACGTTACCATAGCTGGCAACCATATCGCGGAACGCGGTCAGCTTGCCGTTGGCGTCCAAACTGGCTTTGAAATAGTGATAGGCCGGCGGACGATAGTCGTCGTGGGCGATATCGTCTTCACGCGACCAGAGCAGCTTCACCGGGACGCTCGGCTGGCCGGCTTTTTGCCGTTCATCTGCAACCAGACGCGCAATCTTGGACACTTCAACGTCATATTCTTTGTAGAGGCGCCGTCCGAAACCGCCGCCGGCTCGGACCATATGGAATGTGACGTCTGCCGGTTGGACACCAGAAGGCACCGCGGCGTCATTCAACGATGGAATCTGAGCGGGAGACCAGATTTCGATCTTTCCGTCCTTATACCATGCCGTCGAGTTCTGCGGTTCGAGTGGCGCGTGTGAGAGAAGCGGGAACGAGTATTCCGCTTCGACCACCTTCGCGGCTGTTTTGAAAGCCGCTTCGGCGTCGCCTTCTTTCGCGGCACGCGCTCCGCCAAATCCTCCACCAACGGTAGGCTCTTGAGAAGCTTTCGATGCCAGGGATTTGATCTGGGCGTTGTAGCCTGCGGTGCTTTGCGTTCTCACTGCACCGTAATCCCAGTCGACCTTCAAGACTTTGTTGCGCGCGCTTTGAGCATGCCACCAGGTTTCGGCGACGATCGCGACGCCTCCCGCCCATGTTACGCCGCCACCGCCGCCACCGCCGCGTTGACCGCCTGCAGGAGCCGCCGGAGGAACTGGAGGCTCGATGACGAAAACGTGTTTAACGCCCGGCTGTTTTTTAACTTCCTCAACATTGGCGCTCATCACTTTTCCGCCGAATGTCGGGCACTTTTGATAGACGGCGAACAGCATTCCCGGAGGATTCACGTCGATGCTGAAGGCCGGCTGACCCGTAACGATAGCCATGACGTCGACGCCCTGAACCCGTGTTCCGAGGATTTTGAAATCCTTCGGATCCTTCAGCTTGATCTCGGCGACAGTCATCGGAGGCATCTTCATTGCGGCGTCCGCCAGAGCAGCGTATGTCGCCGTTTTGTTTGTACGGGCGTGTTTCACCATTCCCGAACCAGTCGTCAACTCACTCTCAGAAACGTTCCACTGTTTTGCGGCGGTGGCGACCATCATCATGCGGGCCGCAGCTCCCACGTTGCGCATCGGCGTGTATTGCGTCGGAGTTGCCGTACTGCCGCCTTCGATCTGGCCTCCGCCGTACCTTGCTGCGTCGAGGTCACCCTGCTGAACCTTGACCTGCTTCCAATCGACGTCGAACTCTTCCGCAATGATCATCGGCAGCGAATTGCGCATGCCTTGGCCCGTTTCCGGATTCCTGGCCATTAACGTGAAGGTGTTATCCGGATGAACCGTAATGTAATTGTTCGGATTCACCGGAGCAGGCGGGCCGCCACCGCCGCGCTGGGCGAGCATTTCAGTTTCGGATGCGTAAACGCCAACCAGCAAGCCGCCGCCTGCCAGGGCCGTCAGTTGGATGAAGGACCGACGATTCAGTTGTTTTTGATCTTTCATGCCGTCCTCCTATGCTTTCTTCCCGCCGTTAGCGGCGAGGTGAATGGCTTCGCGGATTCGGACGTACGTTCCGCATCGGCACACGTTTCCGGTCATTGCGCCATCGATATCGGCGTCGCTCGGTTTGGACGTTTTCGCGAGTAATGCTGCGGCAGTCATGAGCTGGCCGGATTGGCAGTATCCGCATTGCGGTACATCCAGCGCCAACCAGGCTTTCTGCAGCGGATGTGATCCGTCCGGGGACAGACCTTCGATCGTCGTGATTTTGGCGTTGCCGACCGCCGAAATCTGCGTCTGGCAGGCTCGTCGAGCCTGGCCGTCAATCTGGACGGTGCAGGCGCCGCAGGCGCCGATGCCGCATCCGAACTTGGTTCCCTTCATGTTCATGACATCTCGGAGAACCCAGAGAAGGGGCATATCCGACGGTACGTCTACCGTTTTGGACTGCCCATTCACAGTCAGTTTATAGGGCATAACAATTCTCCTCTAGAGTTAAGGATTCAACCGCGGTTTGATCAGTTAACTAGGGTGGGAGCCTATCACTTCCGAAGGGGTGGGAGCAACCAAATCAGGACAGTTTAGCCGCAGATGCCGCGGATCACGCAGATAGGTCTATCTGCGTAATCCGCGGCATCTGCGGCTAAACTGTTTTAGAAGTTCAGGCGGGCGCCGAGTTCGATCGTCCGCTGGCTCCTGGCTGTCTTGAACAGGCCAAACTCAGGCGACGTCAGCGTGCCGCTCGGAGTGTTGAAGTTCCGGTGGTTCAGCACATTCTGAAAGTCTGTATAGAATTGCACGGTCGGACCAGTGTTCGCATTGCCACGGCCACCGCCACCGCCGCCGCGATTGCCGCCGCCGGCGAAGCTGCCGCCGCCGCCACGACCACCGCCGCCGCCGCCGCGATTGCCACCGCCCTGATTACCACCGCCACCGCCATTGAATCCGCCGCCGAAGCCCTCAGCACCGGGTGCGCCGCCCTTTTCGCTCTTTTTCAATGAGATCGTCCTTCGGATTTCGAAGTTGACATTGAACACGCCCGGTCCAGTGGCGTAATTAAGCGGGATCATGTTCGATGAAGGGGACGAACAATTGAGGCCGGACAAGCCCACGGTCCGGGGATCGCTGCACAGCTGAGCAAAAGTCGGACGGGCGTTCGGTGTGCCCGTACCGAAAGTGTTCAAGCCGCCCGTGAGATTGTAGGGATTTCCGCTATACAACTGCAGCTGCGGACTGATGAAGAAGTTTCCAGGTATCTGGCCGCTGATCCCCATCTGGAAGTGATTGCGCTGGTCGTTGCCCGAGCGGCCCCATTCTTGCGAGAGGTCGTAGTTGTTCACCGGCAGGCTGAACGCGCCATTGGTATCACTGTAACTGCGCGCGAACGAGTAGTTCACGAACATGTTCAGCGTCTTCGTCAGCGGTCCGCGGTATCCCACGGTTATCCCTTTATATGTCGAGTTGCCGGTCGATTCGAGATTATAAATGTTACCTTGCGTCGGGTCAGGCCGCACGAGGGTATTGTTCGCAAAATCGGAGATGGAGCACTGTCCCGGGTTCGCGAAGCAATCGGTCGGAATCGGCGCATTGATGTTCCGGCTGCGGAAGAGGTGGTTGCCGCGTATGAAATCGTAAGTCACCGACACGGATGAGCGGCTCAGTTGTTTCTCCAGCGAAACCGAAAGGTTGCTGGTATATGGCGCACGGAGTTCGGGCGCTACCACTCGCACGGTCGGCGGAGCGGCCTTTGCAGTTCCGGCGCCCAACGGATTGATCAAAGTAGGGTTGTTGACGACAAACTGAGTCTGGTTCGAGCCGTTCGACTGGGTCAGCGACTGGTAAGTGCCAACGCTGTAATTCTGATGGAATGAGCCGGCTCCGAGCCGCAGAATCATCGTCTTGTTCAATTGATAGGACAGCGTCGCACGGGGATCAAAATTGTCGTAATTGTGCAGATGCGTTTGTAATGCATACCGAACTCCGGGAGAGATCAGCATTTTGTCCGATATCTTAATGTCGGTCTGAGCAAACACTCCGGCTTCGATCTGGCCCACGGAAAGCAACGGGTTGCCCACCGTCTGGGTGTACGTTTGCGGCGCGAAGTCGTCGATGAAGCCGGTCGTCGTCGGGTCGCTGGCGAGGCACGGGTTCACCGTCGCGATTCCGTTAACGCAGTTGTACTGTTGCAGACTTGCGTAAGTGAACGTTCCCAGCGAGTTGCTCAAAGTATTGGTGTGATTCCGGTAATAGTTGGCCTGGAAGCCTGTCTTCACGGTCAGCGACTTTGCGTTGTAAATGAACGTGTCGCCGGCCAGCCAGTTTTTGGTGGTTGTGTTCGATTGATTCTGGGAACCACCGGCTGTGTATGCGTCAAGGATCGAAATGGTTGGAGCATTTATGTTCGGAACGACCGTGTTGTGGTTGCTCGAGAGCTCAAACCGGGTTTCATGAACCAAATGGCTGGAAAGAACGGAAGTGTAACGGAAATGCAATCCCCAATTATGAGAATTCGAACTGTATCCATTATCGACCAGATCATACAGTCCGACGCCCTGGTTGCTCCGCGCTTGCGATTGCAATTCCAGGTTGAAGTTCAGCATGTTGTTGTCGTTGACTGCATATTGTCCGCGGATATTGAAGTTCGACCGCACATTTGGCTGCGCAATTTGAACAGAGTTGGTAAGACCGGTAGCAAGATCGATCGGCGCTGTCACGGCCGTACCGAAGTTGTTATTCCGTTGCGCGTTCAGCGTCATCGTCAACTTGTCGTGAACGAAGGGACCGGCAACCGTTGCCTGATAATTCTCCCGGTGGTAGGGAACCCGGTTGTCGACGCCGAACGGAATGGCGTTCATCGCGTCATTTCTGAAGTTGAAGTTAAAATTCCCGCGCATCTTTCCGGTGCCGGGCTTCGTGATGATTTCGATGCGTCCGAAACCGGCCTGGGCGTACTCGGTCGTGAACGGATTGTTATTAATGCGGATTTCTTTGATCTGATCTTTCGGCGGAAGCTGGCCGCCTAAAAAGCCGTCGATCACGAATTGCACGCCGCCGGTAGCTGCTGCGCGGGGTCCCGCGAGGTCCGTCAGGTACTGTGTCAATTCGTCGACATCGTCCGGCAACGCCTGGATATCATCTTCCTTCAGAACCAGCGCCGATGCGTTGTCGTCCTGAGCCAGGCTGATTGTGTTCGGGTTTTCCTGAACTTCGACCTGCTGCGTGATCTTTGCGATCAGCAGGGTGACGGTCATCGGCCGGTTGTTTGCGGCCGCGATCGAAATCCCCTCGATGTCATTGTCAAAACCGTCGGCGCTCACCTGTAAGGCATAGGAGCCGGGAGCGGCGTCGAGTTGGAATTTACCGTCCGCGTCGGTTTTCGATGACGCGATCGTATTGTTATTGGGGCCCATCAGGGTTACCGTGGCACCCCGAATCACGCCGCCGGACGAATCCACAGCGCTTCCTGTGAGACGCCCTGTCTGCTGGGCGGTTGCGGAAGTTACAAAAAGAATAAGGGTCAGAATGAAAGTTAAATAGAGTCGCTTCATCAGTTCGGCTCTCCTTGAACGTTGCGAATACATGATTTACGGTGCGGGACACGGGAACGTTACGGATTGCGGATTTTTTTAACGGATTTTTACAGGAACTGGTGCCTCTAGAGGAGATTAGCGGGGACTTTCTCCATGCCAGTATTTCTTGCCGCCGGCCGACATAATACCGCGTTGTTTAGCCGCAGATGACGCGGATGACGCAGATGGTTGCAAATAAGAGACTTATTGATGCGCCCATCAGCGTCATCCGCGACATCTGCGGCTGCTTGACTTAACGGCCGTGATGCTCTTCCTTGCGATCACGTCCCTTCCGCTCGGATTCACGCTCCGCCGGGGACCGCCCGATAGCGCGGTGCTGTTCGACGGCATGCGGCGCCGCCACAGGGTAACGGCGAACCGTGTACGGGTGGACGTAGGTCACGCGGTTCGCCCAGGTCCGGCGCCACGGCGCAGCATTAATAATGACCGCGTGGTTGGCCCAGCCAAAACTCGTGGAGCGCCAGCCCCACGGAGCAAAGGCCGCCCCCAGTGTGATGCCGAAGCCGAAGTGAATCGCGCCTCCAACCACGAAGCCGGTCCGCGGCCGGACGTACACGACCGCCGGATCGTAGTACGGAACCACGATGTAATCCGGATTCACCGGCAGAATTTCAATGTAGCGACCCGTGCTGACGACGCGTACCTGCGGATTCGTTCGCAGATATCCGAAGCTGACAGCCTTCTGCCGTTCGCGTTGCACCGCATCCATAACGTCCTGCGGCTGGGTCAGAAACGCATTTCCGATTTCCTGCGTCCACGGCATGGATGAAGCCATCATGTCGAGCACGGACGGAAACGGAAGCAGCGCCTGCACGCTCGGATCCCACGGCACCTGGTCTGCCGCCATTGCCGACGTTAATGCCGGACCGGACAGATAATGATGTTGATCCGCCCAGCGTGCCGCATCCGGAATCTGATCCGAATAGGTGGCCGCCGCTAAAACCTGCGCCAGAAGCGGGTCCGGATATAACGCTACCGGCGAAGCAATCCGGTCCAGTTCGGCCGGTGGATATGACGGCGCGCCCTGTGGAACCGGCACCGGCGCGGGGGCTCCTGGAAGCGGCGCCCGTTGGGCCGGCGGTGGTTGCGGAACCGGCAAAGGCGCCTGGGCTAAAGCTGGTGCGATCCAGCATCCTATAAGAACTATCGCCACTAGAAATTTTCGACCCTTCATTGGTCTCCCTCCTCGAAGTCTTCTCATTCTCCATCTGTTCCAGGTAGACAAGTCATACGTTAAGTGTAGACCGCCGGATTATGAAAGGAGAATGAGATGAAGATTATTTCCAGTTAATGTGGCTTAGCGGTAGGCGTAGTTGAAAGCAGCCCATCCATAAGCTATTGAATTTATGGCCGGCGTAATTTTTTCGAAATAATATTAGGCCCCTCGGCCTCTCCTCTTGTCTGTGTCTGTGTGTCCAGGCAGTAAGATGACACCGACTTCCGCTTCAGGAGGAATCTCACATGAAGATGACGCTTCCAGGCTTGGTGTGCGCACTATTGGCGGCGAGTTCTGTTTTCGCCCAGAGCACGACTCTGCCCGCAACTGCGCCACCATTGATGACGGCGGCAGCGGCCGCGCGATTCCTGGATCAAGCGGCCTGGGGGCCGGCGCCATACTCTATTGCCGAGCTGCAGCAGGTTGGAATCGATGAATGGCTGGCTGCTCAGTTTTCAATGAATGTTTCCGACCTGCCGGACCAGCCGGTTCTGAACTCTCTCGGCAAATCGAATAACGATCTGACGCCGATTCAACGCGCGTTCTTCGTGAATGCGCTGTACGAGCCGGATCAACTTCGGCAGCGCGTGGCATTTGCGCTTTCCCAAATGTGGGTGGTTTCGGCCGTGGGCGTTCCGCCGGCCTATGCGTATCCGCCGTACTGGCGCATGTTTCGCGATAACGCTTTCACGAACTATCGCGACGTCATTCGCGCCGTCACGCTGAATCCCGCCATGGGCAGTTACCTGAACATGGCGAACAACAACAAGGCCAACGCGGCAAAGGGGACGTCGGCAAATGAGAACTATGCGCGTGAGCTGATGCAGTTATTCACGCTCGGGTTGACGCAGCTCCATCCCGACGGCAGTCCGGTGCTCGATGCGAACGGCAGTCCTGTGCCTACGTACAACCAGGCAATCGTCACCAGTCTGGCGAAGGCTTTGACCGGCTGGACCTATCCGCCTGCTCCGGGCGCTACGCCGGCAGCCAGCGGCAACAATCCGGCGTTTTTCGTCGGAGAGATGTACGCCGTCGAAAAGAATCACGACACCACTTCGAAATCGATTTTCGCCGGCATCACCATCGCGGCCGGACAAACGGCGGAGCAGGATCTCGAATCCGTGATCAACGCGCTGATGCAACAAAGCACGGTGGCTCCATTCGTGTGCACGCAGTTGATCCAGCATCTGGTGACGGGCAATCCGAGTCCGGCGTACATCCATCGTTGCTCGAATGTCTTCTTCAATAACGGCGAAGGCGTGCGCGGCGACATGAAGGCGGTCATCAGCGAGATCCTGAGCGATTCCGAGGCTCGTGCATATGACAATCCCGGAAACATCGTCGATCCGAACTTCGGCCATATGCGCGAGCCGGTCCTCTTTATGGCGAACCTCCTGCGCGGGCTGAATGCCACACTGTCGACCTCCAGCACGCCGTATTCGACGGCGAACAAGCTCGGCCAGAACCTGTTCTCGCCGCCGACCGTGTTCAGTTATTTTTCGCCGCTCTACCGCCTGGAGAGCGGCTCGTTCGCGCCGGAATTCCAGATCTATACCACGCAGACCGCGGCGAATCGCGCCGACACCGTGAACTCACTCCTGTACGGCAAGCTCGATAGCGGGACGTCGGTGGACCTGACGGCGTTCGTTCGGGCTGCCGGCAACCTGGACAATCTGATGAGCCTTGTGAATTCGATTTTTCTGCACGGATCGATGTCGTCAGACCTCAATAACAACGCCCGCGCGGCAGTAAACGGTGCAACGACGCCCACGGCCGTCGCTCAGGGCGTCCTGTATATGGTCCTGACTTCGGGCGAGTATCAGATCGTTCATTGAGAGGATCGAGAAGAGGGAGCTTATGTTTACACGACGCCAATTCATCCGGATGGGAGCCGCATCGGTGGGAACTCTCGCGCTGCGTCCATTCGGTCTTTTACCCGCACTCGCTCAGAGCGGCCCGGATTATCGCGCGCTGGTTTGCGTGTTTCTGTTCGGCGGCAATGACTCCAACAACACCATCATTCCGATGGACGACACGAACTATAAAGCATACATGTCAATCCGCCAGAATCTGGCGCTGACCGGGTCTTCCCTTACGTCGACGGTTTACTCCCTGGCGGGCGCGCCGTACGCATTTCATGCCAAGCTGCCGGACTTGGCGAATCTCTTCTCGACCAGGGAACTGGCCGTCGTGGCGAACGTCGGATCGCTGATTCAGCCGATGACGCGCAGCACATATCAGAGCCAGGCAGCGGCACTTCCGTCGAATCTGTTTTCGCATCTGGATCAACAGCTCCAATGGCAGAGCTCCGTTG
Source organism: Terriglobia bacterium (assembly GCA_036496425.1). Lineage (NCBI taxonomy): Bacteria > Pseudomonadati > Acidobacteriota > Terriglobia > Terriglobia bacterium. Next base: position 14,777 of record DASXLG010000249.1, read on the forward strand.
CCCAGGGCACCTCCACTTCGGGATGGGCCGGCCGCGCAGCCGATTACGTCGCGTCGCAGAAGATGAACTCCACCGGCTTTCCATCCAACATGTCGGTGGCCGGGAACGTCTTGTTCGGTGTCGGGACGTCGACCGAGCTTGTCACGTTGACGCCCGGACAGACGCTGCAGCTTGCCGGCTTCAGCACGAGCGCGGTTTCCCAATCGCGCTGGAACGCGCTGAACAATCTGCTGAGCCTCCCCAGCGGGCTGTCGCTGGCGCAGGCTGCCAATGGCACATTGGCGCACAGCATCACCGATGCGGCGTCGTTGACAGCCGCGCTCGCTCAGGTGCCGGCGTTGAAGACCGTTTTCCCGAATACGAGCCTGGGCGGCCAGTTGAAACAGGTGGCGCAGGTGATCCAGGTGCAGGCCCAGCTCGGAATGCGGCGGCAGATTTTCTTCGCTTCGCTGGGTGGTTTCGATACGCACACGAACGAGATCAATACCCATGTCTCGCTCTATCCGCAGGTGAATGACGCCCTGGTGGCGTTCTACAAAGCGACTCAAGAGCTGCAGATGGCGGACAACGTGACGACATTCACCGAATCCGAATTCAACCGGACGTTCCAGCCGACCTCGGGGGCCGGCGCCGATCATGGCTGGGGAAGTCATCATATGGTTCTCGGCGGGGCCGTGCAGGGTGGACAGATCTACGGCCAGTTTCCAACCTTCCAGCTTGGTGGCCCCAGCGATACCGACACCCGGGGCCGCTGGATTCCAACCACGTCGATCGATCAGTACGGCGCAACGCTCGCTTCGTGGTTCGGGATTCCGGACGCCGAGCTCTCATCCATGTTTCCGAATCTGGCGAATTTCGGCTCGCAAAAGCTCGCCTTCGTTTAGGCGAAGCGCTCCTTTGTAATCACAGCGCGCGAGCACGATATAATGCTCCGCTATGTCCAATATGGCGCAATCTTCCGTCAAGTTCGGCCCGGTCGGAATCTGGACGCGGCAGTTTGAAGATCATCCTGCTTCGAAGGTGCAGGAGACCGTCCGCGAATTGGAGGAACTCGGTTACGGCGCGATCTGGTTCGGGGAGGCGGTCGGCCGCGACGCGCTAACGAACGCCGGTCTGTTGTTGGCGGCGAGTCGTCGAATCGTTATTGCGACCGGGATTGCGAACATCTACGCGCGAGATCCCGTTACCATGGCTGCCGGACAAAAGACGCTGGCCGAAGCTTATCCGGACCGCTTCGTCCTCGGGCTCGGCGTCAGCCATGCGCACCTGGTCGAAGGAGTGCGTGGACACAAGTATGAGAAACCGGTGCCGCGAATGCGCGCGTATCTTGACGGTATGGATCAGGCGCCTTATCGTTCCGTGGCTCCTCCGTCGAAGCCCCTTCGCGTACTGGCCGCGCTGAGACCCAAGATGCTGGAGCTTGCCGCCCAGCGTGCCGATGGAGCCCATCCTTATAATGTGAATCCCGAGCATACGGCGCGCGCCCGCCAGATCCTCGGTGCAAACAAATACTTATGCCCGGAGCAGGCGGTTGTACTCGAAACGGATCCCGGAAAAGCGCGCAAGATCGGCCGTGACTTCCTCGAGTTCTATTTGAAGGCGCCAAACTACATCAACAACCTCCTGTGGCTTGGATTCGACGAAAGCGACGTGCAGAACTGCAGTGACCGGATGATCGACGCAGTCATCGCCTGGGGCGATCTCAACGCCATCCGACACCGGGTCCGCGAGCACCACGCCGCCGGCGCCGACCACGTCTGCGTTCAGGTCCTCACCGCCGATCCACATGCCCTGCCGCTTCCGGAGTGGCGGGAACTCGCGAAGGCGTTGCTTTAGAACCAACGAAAACTTGCTGCTACTGCTGAGCGAGCTCGCGAAGATAGTCGAAACTGTAGATTCCGGTACGATGGCCGTCGCTCCATTCGAATTGCAGTGCGTACTGCCCCACAAGCTCGATTTTCCGGAATTCCAGGTCGTCAGGGATATGAATCGGCAGGATGATGCGAACACCGGTCATTTCGTCCTTGCATGAAGCGCAGGGACACATGCCGCGAAGAATCGGCGCCAGGTAATGGCTCTCCTGGCCGTCTGCCCAGATGATCATCAGTTCGCCCGGGCTGACCTTCTTGATCTTCGTCGGCGTGCTGGCTTTCACTCGACCTCAAGGACCGGAGCTTCGTAATTGCGGATGCTGACCTGAGCCGCGACTTTCTCGGCGATGGATCGCAGCGTCCGGGCGCTCGGCGCATCGGGTTGAGCGAGCACGATCGGCTGACCGATGTCGGACTGCGTCCGGATGGCGAGGTCCAGCGGCACCTCCCCGAGGAATGGAATGCCGAGTTGTTCCGCCGCGCGGCTGCCGCCTCCCTGTCCGAAAATATGATCCTGCGAATTGCAGTGCGGACAGATGTAGTAACTCATGTTTTCAACAATGCCGAGGATCGGAACACGGGTCTGCTGGAACATCCGGAGCGTCTTCATCGAAATGCGCAGACCGACATCCTGCGGCGTCGAAACAATCACTGCGCCCGTCAACGGAACCGCCTGCGCCAGCGTCAAGTGAACGTCGCCGGTGCCCGGCGGCAGATCCACCACGAGGTAATCGAGTTCACCCCAGTCCACGTCGAACAGAGACTGTTGCAGCGCCTTGTGCGCCATCGGACCGCGCCAGATCAGCGGCTGGTCGGATTTCACCAGCAGGCCCATCGAGATAAATTTCAGGCCGTTCGATTCCTGCGGGATCATTCGATTCCCGACCGACTTCGGAGGCGTTTCGAGACCCAGCATGATCGGCGTCGTCGGTCCGTAGATATCGCCATCGAGAAGCCCGACCCGCGCCCCTGCTGAGGCCAGCGCGGCGGCGATATTCACCGCGATCGTCGATTTACCGACGCCGCCTTTACCGCTGCCTACCGCAACGATATTACGGACGGCGGATAGCGCCGTCTTATCGAGCTGCGGCGCCTGCTTGACCTCGCTGGTCATTTTGACTTCCACGTTCTGAACGCCCGGAAGCGCTTTGACGAGCGCAATCGCTTCATCGCGCATCTGGTCTTTGACGGGACACGCCGGCGTGGTGAGATTCAGATCGAACGCGACGTTGCCGGTCTCGACCTTCAGGTTGCGGATAAACCCGAGCGACACGATGTCCTTATGAAGGTCCGGATCCTGTACGCGCTTCAAAACGCCCAGGATCTGCTCGTCAGTCACACCGGTCACACCGGAATTCTTGTCTTCTTTATTCCAAAAGGCCATCGCCTCTGTCCCCGCTTTCCTTGGAAGCTCAACAGGCTATTGTAGCAGACTCAAACCGACGAAGACGGGCTCCGGCGCCAACCGGACGCCGAATTCGCCATAGACACGGCCATGGATTTCCCGCGCCAGGCGAAGGATGCCGGCGGCGGTGGCGCTCCCTTTGTTGACGATCGCCAGCGTGTGTTTGGTGGAAATGCCCGCCGGCCCGATCGCGTAGCCCCTTGAAAAACCTGCATGTTCGATCAGCCACGCGGCGGAGGTTTTTACCCGGCCGGGCCCGGCATCATAACGGGGCAACGTGTGGCCGGCCCTGGCTCGCAGGTGTTCGAATTGAGATTCGCTGAGGATCGGATTCTTGAAAAAAGATCCGGCACTGCGGCAATCCGGATCGCCTTCCACCAGCAGCATCGCTTTGCGGGCGCGGATGCGACGGACCGCGTCACGAACACCACCCAGCGTCGCCGGCTCCTTGGAATTCTCGAACTCCCGTTGCACATCCGGATATCGGATCGCCGGTTCACCGTGCTCGGTTAGCGCGTATGTCACCTGAAGGACAATATATCGCTCGCGCGCCGTTGTATTGAACAGGCTCTCCCGATAGCGGAACCGGCATGCCCCAGGGATCAGATCGACAATCGAATCGGTCTCGCGATCATAGGCTCGAACTCCGGCGATGACTTCCGATACCTCCTGGCCGTACGCTCCGACGTTTTGAACCGGCGTGCCGCCGACAGAACCCGGAATTCCGCTTAAACACTCGACGCCCGCCAGATCGCGTTCCACACATTGCGCCACGAAACGGTCCCAGTCCTCGCCGGCGCCGGCGCGAGCGATCGCCTTGCCGTGATCGGCCTCCCATGCTGTTCCCTCGATTGCAATTTTCACCACGAGTCCAGGAAATCCGGCATCGGAGACCAGGAGGTTCGAACCTCCGCCCAGGACAAACAAAGGGAGTTTTTTTTCGTTGGTGAATTGAACTGATTCGAGAACGGCTGCTTCGGTTGCGGCTTCGATGAAATATCTCGCCGGACCACCGATGCGGAACGTCGTCAGGGGAGCCAGCGCCACGTTCTCCTTGATGAGTGCATTCACCGCGGTTTCAGTCTAACATTGTGGCCCGTGCGGCACGTTCGGACCATCCTCGTTGTCCTTATTCTCGGCGGTTTGGCGGGAAACGCCCAGACCCAGGCCAAACGTCAACCTGCGCCCGTCATGTCGGCGGCCGGAGCCGACTGGCTTACCCGGCCGGAACGCATCCAGGAAGAGGATCCGGACCGGATGCTGATAGCGCTCGATATCAAAAAGGGCTCGGTTGTTGCCGACATCGGCGCGGGCGTCGGCTATCACGTCTGGCGTCTCTCGGATATTGTCGGGCCGGCGGGGAAGGTCATCGGCGAAGACATCCAGGACGGGATGATCCGCATGATGAAAAAGAACATCGAAGACCGCAAGCTGCACAACGTCGAGATCATTCAAGGAACGCCGACGGATCCGAAATTGCCGGCGGGCGCGCTGGATCTGGTCCTGATGGTGGACGTCTATCACGAGTTTTCCGACCCGGTGACGATGTTGAACCATATCAAAGAGGCCCTGAAGCCTAATGGCCGCGTTGTTCTGGTCGAGTTCCGGAAAGAAGATCCAAAGGTTCCGATCCAGCCGCTTCATAAAATGTCCGTCGAGGACGTCCGATCGGAACTCGAACCACTCGGTTTCAAGTTCCAGCGCTCGCTTGAATTTCTGCCCTGGCAGCACGTTATCATCTTCACCAGGTGAATCTCCAGATCGGGGTACTCATTGGCTACTCCGCGCTGTTCATCACGGTGGGGCTGTTCATATCCCGGCGGGTGAAAAAGGCGGACGACTTTCTGGTTGCCGGACGAAGCCTGAGCCCCGGCCTGATTGCCGCGACATTTCTTGCCGCCAACATCGGCGCGGGATCGACCGTTGGCGCGACGGGACTGGGTTACATCTACGGCTTTGGCGCGTGGTGGTGGGTCGGCTGTGCCGGTATCGGTTCCTTCATTCTCGCAAATACGGTCGGACCGAAGATCTGGTCGCTCGCGGCGAAGCATGGCTGGCGAACCGTCGGCGACTTTCTCGACTACCGTTACAGCCGTTCGGTGCGCGGCGTCATTGCCGTGTTGCTCTGGCTGGGCACGCTGATGATCCTTGCCGGCCAGCTGATCGCGATTTCACAGATTCTCGCAGTGGTGTCGGCCCTGCCAAAGTGGGAAGGCTGCCTCATTGGAGGAGTTGTTGTAACGGCCTATTTTGCCGCCGGCGGTCTTCTCAGTTCGGCTTGGGTCAACCTGATTCAGCTCACCGTGAAGCTTGCGGGTTTCACGCTCGCAGTCCCTTTCGCGATCGCCGCGGCCGGAGGATGGGAAGGGCTGCAACCCGCCATCCGGACATCGACTCCGCTGGGCGCATCCGGCGTTTTGTCTTATGTGGCGATTCTCGTCCCCTCGTTCGTCATCTCGCCCGGTTTGATTCAAAAACTCTACGGGGCGCGCGATGCGCGCGCCGTCCGGCAGGGCGTGAACTGGAACGCGCTGGGATTGATCGTCTTTGCTTTTGCGCCGGCCATCCTCGGCATCGTCGCGCATGCTCGATTCCCGGGACTGGCGAATCGGGAACTCGCGCTTCCCCTCGTCATGACAAAGCTGATGCCCGGATGGCTGGGGCTGCTCACGCTGGCCGCCGTGTTTTCGGCCGAGGTCAGTGCGAGCGACGCGATTCTCTTCATGCTTTCGAGTTCGCTCAGCGTCGACCTTTATAAGACGTTTTTGAAACCGAAAACGTCGGACCGGGAACTGCTCCGTATCGGACGCATTACGGCTTTCGCCGGCGCCGGCTTGGGCGTTGTGCTTGCGATTGTTCTGCCGTCGATCATTTCCGCCCTTCAAATTTTTTACACCCTGATGGCGGTGGCGCTGTCGGCGCCGCTGCTCGTCGGCCTCTACGCGCGGCGACCGACGGCGGCGCGGGCGATCGTGGCGATCGTCAGTTCGGTTTCTCTGACGGCATTCACGCAGTCGGCGCCAATAGGAATATTGGCCGCGTTCGTGGTAATGATTATGCCGTGAATCGCAGATCCTTCCTTGGGGCACTCACGGCTGCGGGTCTGTTGAACCAGACCGTGTCCTACGCACAAGCGCGCGAGGGATTCATCACCGACGTCGACGGTATCAAGGTCGGACACTTCACCGAAACACGCAGGCCGACGGGCTGCACCGTCATTCTTTATGAAGCCGGTGCTGTGGGTGGCGTCGATGTCCGCGGCTCCGCTCCGGGGACTCGCGAAACGGATCTCCTCAAACCGACGAACCTGGTGGACAAGGTCAATGCCATTGTTCTTTCCGGCGGAAGCGCGTTCGGTTTGGATTCCGCTACAGGCGTGATGCGATACCTCGAAGAACATAATGCCGGGTACCCGACTGCCGGCGGTAAAGTGCCGATCGTTCCGGCGGCGATCCTTTATGACCTTAATGTTGGCGATGGGAAAATCCGGCCCAACGCGGACTCGGGGTACAAGGCCTGCACGAATGCCAAATCCGGAGCGGTCGAAGAAGGTAGCGTCGGTGCCGGCGCCGGGGCCACCATCGGCAAGATCGGCGGCGGAAAACCGATGAAGGGCGGGATTGGAACGTCGAGCATCAAGCTGCCGAACGGCCTCGTGGTCGGCGCGATTGTTGCGGTGAACTGCGTTGGAGATGTTATCGATCCCAGGAGCGGAAAGATCGTCGCGGGCGCGCGCACGGCGGACGGGAGATCGTTTCTGAATATCATGGAGACGTTCCGCTCGGGCCGCGGTGTGGTTCAGAACACGCCGCCGGGGCAGAACACGACCATAGGTGTGGTTGCGACGAATGCGCGATTTGACAAGACACAGATGACCAAGATTGCGGAAATGTCTCATGACGGCATGGCTCGCGCAATCAACCCGACCCACACGCCGTCGGACGGAGATACGCTTTTCGCGCTTTCCACCGGGACGGGGGCGGCAAACGCGAATCTTACGGCCATCGGGGCTCTCGCGGCGGAAATGGTTACCGAGGCGATCCTTCGCGCGGTGAGGAAGGCGAAATCAGTGCCCGGTTATCCGAGCGTAAGCGAGCTGTAGGGAAGGTCTGTGGCAAAGAAGCACAGATGTCGTTCAGGCAACATTCCCCTCCGTATTCAAGGAGGGGTGGCCGAGCGATCATACCGTTAGAACGCGAGGACGGGGTGGTTAGGAAAAGGTCGCGAAGCCTCATTATTTATGCTCGCGTAGCGCACCCTATTTTGTTGAAATTTACCAACCACCCCGTCTGCGCCGCTGCGGAACGGGGATCTCTTGTTAGTGGCGCAGCCACCCCTCCTTGAAAACGGAGGGGAATGGGCTTGGCCCAATTCATTCCGCGCGGCCGACCAACCCTGCCTTGTACAGCCGTTCATCCATGTACATGCGTCCTGTCGCCTGGAAGATCGGCGTGTGCGCGATTTCGCAGAGATACTCCGGAATCGCCCAGAGGGGCTCTTCAGTCGTCATCCACTGCAAAGAATCAAACCGGGCCAGATTCACCGGCCTCCGCGAATACCCCCGCAGCGTTTTCTCACCCTTCAAGTTGTAGTAGTGCTCGAAGTAAGACAGCGCGAGCTCGCGCAACGTGCGGTAAACCGGAGAACGAAACCTCAGGCCGGCATAATTCGACTTTCCGATCGCCCCCCAATGCCCATTTGTCCGGTAGACAGCGATCACATGATCGTCGTCGCGCACGGCTTCGAGATCCAGGATCAAGGGCGGATGACCGTTCGCGCGCAATGCCGCAGCGGCAAAGAGGGCGCCTTCGAAACAGTGTGCCGTATTGAAGTCGATGACGAGGCGGGGTGACCGGCAGGTCTCGCCGGACTTCTCTTTGTTGTACGGAAGGTCATCGAGATAACGCTGGATTTTTTCCGGCGTGGAGAGCTTATGCAGCAGCTTATGCATTCCTGGCGATAATACTTCGAATGGCATCCGGAAGCGGGACCGATTTGAAGGTCGAGGCGTCGACGCAGACAACGGTGATGTATCCCTCCGCGAGCTTCTCCGTGGTTGTATCGGAGACGATCTCAAAATTGTAACGGATGGTCTTCTCTCCCTTCAGCTGCGGGTTCAACCGAACCCTGATGGCGCCGCCAAGCGGTATGGGTTTCGAGAATTTCGAAAACGCTTCGACCCGGGGCAGCCACATTTCATGGGATTTCAGAACGGACTGCAGATCCATTCCTGCCGCCCGGAACATCTCCTCTTCGGCGTGTTCGGCGAACTTGAAAAAGTGCGGAAAATGCACAATGCCTGCCGCGTCCACGTCCGCCCAATAAGTCTGCAGCCTCACCTCGAACATGACGGGTGGATTCTAGCACTGGTAGACTCACCGGTATGGAGATGTTCTTCTCAGACTTTGCGGCAAACCTGGGGGGCGCGAAGAACCCCTTATATCTTTTGCACGACCGGCTGAAGACGGAAGGGGCAAAAGTCGTGGACCTGGTCCGCGGCAATGTCAACGAACACGGGATCGTCTACCCGCCCGATATTCTCGATGAGATTCTGAAGATCTCAGCGGAAGGCGCTCGCGTCTATCGCCCGGATTCGCTCGGCCAGCGGCCCGCGCGCGAGGCGATCGCGCGCTACTACGACGATCTGGGTATCTCCGTCGACCAGATCCTGCTCACTCCGGGCACGAGCGTGTCCTACTGGTACTGCTTCAAGCTCCTTGCCGAACACGGCGACGAGATCCTGTGCCCTCAACCTTCATATCCGCTCTTCGATTACATCGCGCGGCTCGCCGGCCTCAACCTGACGCACTACCGGCTGGACGAATCGCAAAACTGGGCGATCGATCTGGATCATCTCGAGAGCCAGATCACGGCAGGTACGCGGGCCATCATTCTGATTTCGCCACACAATCCCACCGGCATGGTCGCGGACCAGAAGCAGCTCCAGGGCCTCGCCGACATCGCCGCACGGCATGCGCTGCCGATCATCTCGGACGAAGTGTTCAGCGAGTTTCTGTTCGGGATGGAGACGTTTCCGCGGATCGCGTCGACGAACGCGCCGCTGGTCTTTACCCTGAATGGTTTTTCCAAGATGTTCGCTTTGCCGGGAATCAAGCTGGGGTGGATGGCAATCAGCGGGAATGAACCATTGGTGAAGAAATCGATGGCCGCGCTCGATCTGATTTCGGATACATTTCTGCCGGTCAATGAAATCGCTCAATTTGCCTGCTCGGAGATATTTGCGCGCGGGGGCGGTTTCCTGGATGGGTATCGCGACTGGATCCGGAGATGCAGGACGGCGGCGGTTGAAGGTTTGAAGGGGCTGTCATTTGTTCCGCCGCAGGGTGGGTTTTACATTACACTTCGGGTCGATCGGGATGAAGAACAACTGGCAGCGAATTTGTTGGAACGTGATGGGATTCTGGTCCATCCGGGATATTTTTACGACATCATGCCGGATCACCTGGTGATGACGTTTATCGAGGAACCGGAGACGGTGCGGGGTCATTTTGAGAGGATTGCGCGGCAGCTACGGTAGGGTTTGAGGGTAGCTACTCCGCGCCTGACTCAGGCGAGAGTTCAAGAGGAGGACTGATGCGATTTTCAATGATTGCCTTTGCAGTGGGCATGGTTTTCGCGTTCGCCGCCGCTGGCTTCGCACGGCAGGCGGCGGCTCCGGCAGGAGACGTGGTGATCGGTTCCGGAAGTTTCAGCCCGATCGTCAAAGACCTGGATAAGTCCCTCGCCTTCTACCGGCACCTTCTGGGCGTCAGCGCTCCCGCCACCGCGACGGAACCGACGCCTTTCGGCAACGATTCCGCTCTCCTGAATTTTCTGGGCACACCCACGGCCCAGGTCCGAGTCGGAACCGTCCGGATTCCGGGCACGATGATGAATGTCGAAATTGTCGACTTCAAAGACATCGACCGGAAAGCCGTCCACCCGCGGCTGCAGGACCCCGGGGCAGTCATGCTCATCCTGCTGGTTCGCGATGTCGACACGCTACTTGCGGACATGAAGAAACAAGGCGCGCCGGTGGTCACGGCCGGCGGCGTTCCGGTCACTGTCGCGGATAAGACTCGGGCCGTGGTCATCCAGGATCCCGATGGCTTCCACATTGCGCTCCTCCAGATCGATCCCCTGCCGGAAACAACCGCGCCCGCCGCCAGCAATGTGATCGGATCGCGTTTCGCACTGACCGTGGAAGACACGGATCAAACGGTGCGCGTCTATCGCGATGTGCTCGGCTTCAAACCGGAGGCCGGTGGCTTCAGTGTGAACAAAAGCTGGAACGATCTGATGAACACGGCGGGAGCTCAGATGCGGCGAACCACCGCCATGGTTCCCGGCTCTCCGCTGCAGGTGGAGTTTCTCGAGTTCAAAGGCATCGAACGCCATCCCATCAACGCGCGGATCCAGGACTCGGGCGCGACGCGGCTACAACTGCGGGTTCGGGATTCGGACGCCGCGGTGAAGGCTTTGAAGACTGCCGGCGGCCGCGTCATCACGACGGGGGGAAATGACGGTCCGATCGACATGCGTGGCTTGCACCTGGCGATAGTTCGCGAAGTAAACAATTTGTTTCTTGTGATCTTTGCGCAGCCCCCGCGCCGGTAGACGCCGCCCGGTGTTAAGATCCATTCAACTTTGAGCGACGAAGCTAAAACCGCCAGCAGACTCGCGCCGCAGCAGCGAGTCGGATCGTTCATCCTTCTGGAAAGACTTGGCGCCGGTGGGATCGGCGAAGTATGGAAAGCCCGGGACCACCGTTTAAACCGGGTCGTCGCTTTGAAGTTCATCCTCGATGACACGCGCAGTTCATCGAACGATCTGCTGCGCGAAGCGCGCGCCACTTCAGCCCTCAACCAGCCCAACATCGTAACGATTCTCGAGATCGGCGAAAGCGACGGCGGTACCTACATCGCCATGGAGTTCGTTGAAGGCGAAACGCTTCGTGAACGGATGAAGCGCGGCCTGCCGTTTCCGGCAGCGCTCGATATCGCAATGCAAATGGCGAAAGGCCTCGCGGCCGCGCACGAGATCGGAATCATCCATCGCGACATCAAGCCGGAGAACGTCATGATCCGGATCGACGGCCTCGTCAAGCTCCTCGACTTCGGCTTCGCGAAGGTGCTGCCGTGGAGTCAGGACGCCGTGACGGCCGGGGCCGCCGGAGCACCGAGCGAAAGCGGCCAGCTCACCGGAACATTCGGCTACATGTCGCCCGAACAGGCGCGCGGCCGGCAGATCGAGCCTTCGAGCGACATCTTCTCTTTTGGAATTGTGCTGTATGAAATGCTGACCGGAGAGCATCCCTTCCGGGCCGAGACTCCGATCGACACCCTGCATCGAATCCTCAATACCGAGCCGGTCAGCACCCGCGGCCGATGTCCGGAAGCGCCGGCGGAAATCCATAACATCATCGAGCGTTGCCTGAAAAAAGATAAGACGCAGCGCTTCCAGTCGGCGTCCGATCTGCTGGCCCATCTTCGGCTTGCGGAAGGCGCCGCGCCCGGGCCTAAACGTCGGATCTCCCGCCGCAGCGGCCGCATCGCTGCAACGATCCTGCTCGCCGTTGTGCTCGCAGCAGCGCTGATCTGGTTCTGGCGGCCGTTTTCCCGGCCACCGGCGAACTCGATCGTGGTCCGCTCAATCGCGGTCGCGAACCTCACCACGCCGCCCGAAGAACCGATTGCCGGCGTCCTGGCTCAGGGCCTGTCTGAAGAATTAGGGGGCGCGCTCTCCCATGAAGGGTTTCTGGTGCCGGCCCGCAGCCGGGTTCTTGCCGCCTCGGGCGAGACGACGGATCCGGAAAAGATCGGCGCGGAGCTCAAAGTGGATGCCGTTTTGCAAGGAACGGTAACCAATGTCAATAACGAGTTCCGGATCTATGTCGAATTAGTGGACACGAAAACCGGTTTCCAGATATGGAGCCGGCTGTCCAGCGCTGGCCAATCCGATGTTCTGTCGAGCGATTCGGACACCGCTGAACAAATTGCCAAAGAGCTTCGGTCCGCTGTGGGCGAGGGGAGATGAAAATCAGACTGCCTGGATTTCTGACAATCGTGGGGCTGGCGCTGCCCGTTTTTCTGGCAGTCAACGCAAAGGCGGCGGATGTGCAAATCACCGTTCTGCCGAACCACTCGATTAATGTCAGCGGCGGGAGCGGCAAGCAAGCCTGGCATATTCAGTACGGCGCGCGGAGCGGACCGGGCCGCTTACCGGGGGTGGGAACTCTCACTCTCTCCGGCCCCGGCGACATTGCCTATTTCACGCACGAAACCTGGCTGAGGCGCGTGGATGTGAGCAGGGGCGTTGTGACCGGGCGGTGGCATTTCCCGGGAATGCGCATCACGGCGCTTGCCTGGAAAGACGATCACATTCAGGTACGCGTAGAGGATTTCAGGGTCGGCGGCGAAATGTTCCCGCGAACCATCGACTTCAATCCGGATCATCCGAATTTCCCGTTTTGGCCGAACGGGTCGATACTTTCCGCCAGCACCGCGGAACTGGAGACATACTGCTGCTGGGCAGCGGGATTTAATGATGTCGCTCAAGCGAAGGAGTGGCTGGATGAAGCCGAAAACGCGGTCCGGCGGGATCCGTTCTCTCCGTGGATGAAGATTCAGCTGGCGCACATTTACCGTGCGCTTGGCCGTCCTGAAGCGGCAGAACTTTTTCAACGAGCCATTCATACCGAAGTCAACGATTACAGCGAGCTGCTGCGTATCTCCGCGAACCTGGACGATGACGGCCGGCCGGAAGATGCACAGGAAGCCTTCGAGCGCGGATATGCCGAGTATTGGAAACGGGGGATGGATCCCCGCTTCAACGCGCGACTGCTCGGCCAGCTATTGATTTATCCGAATCCGAGGAAAATCTCGCGCACGCTCCGCCCGGAACTCATCGACCGCCGATATCGGTTGGGACCATGGGTCGAAGACGCGGCATATGCCTGGGACACTTATGCGAATGTGCTCGACTCCGGCGGCAAATCACAAGAGGCGGCGCAATGGCGCGCGCGGGCGGGCGAAGCACGGCAGAATTCGCTTTATCCGCTCAACCGAACGCTCATGCGCTGGTACGAAATCGCGTTCACGCTGGTGCCAGCAGTCGATCTCGCCGCGGGTCTCTTTATCCTGGCATTGTTCCTGCGCTATCTGCCGCAGCGCAAGTTGCAGGGCCGCGCGCGGCAGACCGGGGTTGCGCGCGGTTTCACGTTCTTCAACATCGAGTATTGGAGCCGGGCCGACCGCATGGCGTTTTTCCTGATCTGCATCGCGAGCTGGTTCGCCCTGGGAGCAGCCGGCGCGATGACTCAGACACTGGTCCGCCAGGCAGGAATCCCGCTCAGCGTCGGCATGGGAAATTTCGGTGGGCCCGCGACAACCTGGTATTTCGAGAACCGGCTCGCGGCAAGTCCCGAACGGGACCTTTTGCTCGCCATTGCGTACCAGGACGAAGCAGAAAACACCAAGGCGGAACAACTGTATCGCGGCTTGAGTCAATTTCCGGAAAGCTGGAACAATCTGGGCGTTCTGCTCCAGGATGCCGGCAAGACCGCGGAATCAAGACAAGCGTTCGAACAGGCCCTGCGTCTGGATTCGAACATGCCGGACGCACACTGGAATCTCGAACACAAGTCACAGGACTTCTGGACAGAGATGCACCAGAAATTCGTTCCGGATCGTGGAATGATCGCGCCGCCGAGCCGGCAACACTTCATGCAGGCCCTCGGACTGGGCTCACCGTCTCAGTTCTTCCTCCAGGCCCTCCGCGGGCCGTTCATCGGATACGCCATGCTCGATGCGGGCGCCAGATTAAGGTTACCGCGCCCGTTCGCACTGTCGTTTTACCTGACATTGGCCGAGATCGCTGCCGGATTGCTTATTCTCTTAGTTCTACCCTTCCGTGATGTCACTCAGCCTGCGTATCGGTTCCAACTTGGTCTGGAGTACCTGCTACCCGGAACCGCCCCGCAATGGCGGCGGTGGGGTGGACTGCTGCTGTGCGCATGGGCAGCCCTCCTCCTGCAATGGCTGGCCTCGTTGGCCGGTATCGGAACGGTCGCGTTCGGCGGCTTTCCCAATATTCAGCGTTCGTTCGGCGTGCCCGCCGCCTCACAACCAACGAATGTTTTCCAGCAGAACGCGCCGTACATGCTTGCCGCCATGGCTGTCCTCTATGCGATCAACGCCGCTCTGGTCTGGCGTTCGCATCGTCAGGTTTAAATAATTCTGCCTCTTCCCAAATTTTTCAGGCATTTTCGTGTACTGTAAGCGACCGTGTAGTCCGGGCCGATGTAACGAGTGACTACACAGTTCCGACAAAGGGGAGTATTGGAATGAAACGCCACGTCCGCGTTTTATTGTTTGTATTGATTTGCCTTGCCGCGTCGACTCTGCCCGTCTTTGCTCAAACTCCAGCAGCCCAACCGAAAGTGGATACCGGAGACACAGCCTGGATGCTGACTTCTTCGGCTCTGGTTCTTTTCATGACGATCCCAGGCCTCTTTCTTTTCTATGGTGGCCTGGTGCGTTCAAAAAATGTTCTCGGCGTGCTGATGCAGAACTTCATCATGGTCGGGCTCGTGACCGCACAGTGGATCATTATCGGATACAGTCTGGCGTTCGCCAACGGCTCGAGTTTTATCGGCGGCCTTCAATGGGTGGGTTTACACGGCGTCGGCGCGGCTCCGAATGCGGATTATGCTGCAACGATCCCGCACCAGACGTACATGTTCTATCAACTGATGTTCGCCATCATCACGCCCGCCTTGATGACCGGTGCGTTTGCGGAGCGGATGAAGTTCGTTTCTTTCCTGGCCTTTTCGCTGCTCTGGTCTACGCTTCTTTATGACCCGCTCGCGCATTGGGTGTGGGGCACCGGCGGCTTCCTTCGCAACATGGGCGCTCTCGATTTCGCGGGCGGGACCGTCGTGCATATCAGCGCGGGTATGTCCGCGCTTGTCGCTGTGTTGATTCTGGGTAAACGTGCCGGGCACGGCAAAGTACCGATGCCGCCACACAACCTTCCGTTTGCGGTGATCGGTGCGGCGATGTTGTGGGTGGGTTGGTTTGGATTCAACGCGGGATCGGCTCTCGGTGCAAACGGTCTGGCTTCGAGCGCATTTATGGCGACACACACGGCTGCTTCGCTGGCGGCTTTGGGATGGATGCTTGCCGAATGGATCAAGAGCGGCAAGCCGACAATGCTCGGCGCCGCATCCGGAGCCGTCGCGGGATTGGTTGCGATTACCCCTGCATCCGGTTTTGTGACACCGCTGGCTGCAATGGTGATTGGTTTTGTTGCAGGTGTCGTCTGCTATAGCGCCTGCTTCCTGAAGTCGATATTCGGATATGACGACGCGCTGGATGTCGTCGGCGTACACGGTGTGGGCGGCATTCTGGGCGCGATTCTCACTGGAGTATTTGCTTCGAAAGCGATCAACCCGGCCGGAAACGATGGATTGATTTACGGCAATCCCGGCCAGGTTGTAACCCAATTGATTGCAGTCGGAGTAACCATCATATTCGCAGCGGCAGGCACCGCCGTGATCCTGCTCGCCATCAAGGCGCTGATGGGATTGCGTGTCAGCGAAGAGGACGAGCTCTTAGGTTTGGACCTGAGTCAGCACAGCGAAAGCGCATACGTGCTCGCGTCCGACTATGACGAAGGAGCTTCGGCGTTGTCCGGTCACGCTCCGGCCAGAGCCAAAGCAGCAACGTCTCGGACCTGAGGCACAAAGACTTACACGTATGCCTGTAATGGCTTTATTGTGTGGATGGTAAATTTAGCCGGGAGGAAGCTGTGACCAGGGAAACACCATTACCCGAAAGTTTTTTTACATCGATCAAAAGGCTTTGCGGTGTGCCAAACGCATTCTGCGCGTCCGCACCGATGCGGAGGCGATTCCTCTGGCGTTAGAACGCGTCGCCGAAGCGGTAACCCGGATATTGCATAAAAGTGGCGGTCGCCATCAACCGATCCCGATCATTCTGGCGGATTGCCATTCCCGTCTTTGCTCTTTTCGTGGCGCTAAACTATGCGCCGATCTTTGAAGGTAAGATCCCGTTTCCGCGCGATCTCGTTCTGACTCATGCGGCGTGGGAAGGACATCGTCCCGCAGCCCTGCGTTTATACCCTTCAATTATTGATGTTCCGGCGGTGTTCTATCCGTTTCATGTTCTGGCTTCGCGCGCGGCTCGCGAAAGAACGTTTCCGTTGTGGAATCTGCTTCCTCGCGGCAATCGAACTACTCACATTCAGTTATGGCTACCTGGGGTTCGCCGCACCAAACGAAGTCTTTCCGCCGGCGCCAGTCTTTGATTTTCTTGCCAGACAGGGTAATCCCGCGGAGTTTCGCATCGCGAAGGTCGGCTATCCGATACCTGCGAACTCAGGAATGTTCTATGGGGTCGAAATGGCTGAGGGCTATGACCTGCCTATCGAGCGCACCCGGTTGTTCACGCAGGGGCTGACGGAGAATCGCGACGATGGCGTGTTTTTTCTGGCCGACAAGATTGTGGAGACGAACGATCGGCGGCTAGATCTGATGAATTTGAAATACATTGTGACCAGCTGGCCAAGTCCGGAGTTCGATCGACTCGTCAGGCGGTCCGATCGTTTTGCCGTTGTTTATGAGGAAGGCGCAATCGCGGTCTTCGAGAACAAATCCGTATTGCCGCGAGCTTTTGTCGTGCCGGAGCAAGGCGTCGAAGTCATCCCGGATCCGGCAGCCCAGCTTAACCGTTTGAAGGACGTTTCTTTTGATCCGCAGAAAGCGGTCATCGTTTCGCGGTCTCCTGTTGAAGCTGCCGGCGGCGACGAACCTTTCAGCGGTGATGTCCGCCTCTCCGAATCCCACAACCACGAGACGGTTCTGCAGACCCGCGGTTCCGGGCCTTCCATCCTGGTTTTGAGCCAGACGTACTATAGCGGCTGGCAGGCCACGATCGACGGCAGAGAAGCGTCCGTTGAGCCCGTCGACTTTGCCTTGTCAGGCGTGGCTTTGCCCTCCGGCACGCATGAGGTCCGGTTTGTCTATCGCCCGGAAAGCTTCAGACTGGGCGCCTTGATTCGCTGATATCTCTGGCTGTCGTTGTGAGTGCGGTACGCCGCCGGTCCATCCACCTTAAATGATTTCCCCGTTCGCGCTCTGCATCGCTTCGGCCACGGGCGCAGATTCTATCAAGAAGGGAATGTGATTCGCCTGCAATCCTTAATCATTCAGAGTGACCAGCGTCCCCAGGGGATGATTGGCGATCAGTTCCCTTAAGACATCCACACGATTTTCCTCGAATACCTTAGGTATGTACATCTTCGGCTCCTGCAACCCTCTGCTTTGTCAGTATCGTCAGCGGAAGAGGTTGTTGATTTCGGCGGAAGGCGCAACGCCTTCAAGGCCTTTGAAACTGCCCTCTCTGGAGAGAGCCTGCGCTGCGTCCATGAACCCCGTCCAGGCAGCGCGCGCCAGAGCTGAACCGAGACTGATACGGCGAACGCCCAATTCAGCGAGATCCACAACGCTCAAGCCGATATCGCGGCTGACTAGAACGTTTACGGGTTTGGGCGCCACCTCCTTCACGATCGTTTTGATTTCGTCGCGCTGATGAACGCCCGGAGCATAAAGGACATCCGCCCCTGCCTCTGCATAGGCCTGAAGCCGGCGAACGGATTCCTTAAGCGGCTCGGGGTGCTTTGTGAGGTAGCACTCAGCTCTTCCCACCAGCAGAACTCCGGAACCGGAAGCATCGATTGCCGAGCGCGCAGCCCTGAGGCGCGCCATCGCCATCGGTAACTCGTAAAGGGGCTGCCCGGGATTTCCAGTGCTGTCCTCGATGGAAAGGCCCGAGACTCCTGTCTCAATGCAAAGCCTCACGTTCTCCGCGACACCGGCAGGATCGGTGGCCAGTCCGGCTTCAAAGTCCGCATTGATGGGAAGGTCGACACTCCCGACAATCTCCGCAATGTGTGCCAATACTG